>JAQCHG010000556.1 GCA_027619675.1 Cyanobacteriota bacterium | reverse complement strand
GAACCCCTCTACGTTGAAGCGTTGGCGATGAGGAAGCGGCTGTTGGGCGATGAGCATCCCGATGTGGCCCTAAGCCTCAATAACCTGGCTGCGCTCTACGATTCGCAGGGTCGCTATGGGCAAGCCGAACCCCTCTACGTTGAAGCGTTGGCGATGAGGAAGCGGCTGTTGGGCGATGAGCATCCCGATGTGGCCAGTAGCCTCAATAACCTGGCTGCGCTCTACAGAAATCAGGGTCGGTACAGTGATGCAGACCCCCTTGCTCGACAGGCAGTGAATGTTTTCTGCGCCGCACTAGGAGATGGACATCCTTTAGTTGGCAGGTCTACAGAGAATTTAGGGATGCTTTATGAGCTACAAGGGCGCATGGCTGAGGCGGAAACGCTATATCGGCAAGCCTTAGGGATTTTAGAACCCAAGCTGGGGGCGGAGCATCCTTGGACGGTGCGGTGTCGGGAGAATTTGGTGGCACTAGGCGATGAAGGCGTGGAGGGTGAAGCTGGGGCAGGGGGAAGGGGCAATGCCTGCGTAGATGAGCATCAATCCGCTCCATCATGAAATCAGTACATGGCCTCCACACCATGATGGCCTCACCCCAAACGCCCCTCACCCTTGACGAGTACCTGCAATTAGAGGCTGCTAGCACCGTCAAACAAGGGCGTTGCCTAATCAAGGTATGAATCTAATTTTGTCATGCTGTAGGCTCAGCCGCACCAGAGGTGCTACGAAGTCTTTTCCAGCGCAAAAGCCCTGTAACCGTCCCCTGAGCGGCGGCGTTGGCTTTGCCTTCCCGATCGCGTAGCGATGCCGAAGGCATTAGGGAATAGGGGACATCCTGCATGGGTTTTAGCTTTCACGCTTTGCGTTGGCTTCCTGCCTGAGCAGATAGAGGACGGTTACCTCGATCAGCCCGCAGCTACAAAAGCAATCTTTAGGTGATGGGCTGGTGGAGGGTTCCCAACGTTTTTTTCTGACCGGGGACCGGGGATAGGCCCCGCGCAAACACCGCGAATTCCGCCTCCCGCACCTCCGCCACATCCCGAATCACACCATCGATCACGAATCCGGCGATGCCCCATTGCTGGGCTATGGCACAAACCTTGTCCCCCGCCATGGCGTAACGCCCATCCCCCGCCTGCACCACAATCACAGCGCCGGGCTCAGCCTGGCACTGTGATTGTGGTATGGAGCATCAGATTATCCCCCGGTGGGCAACGCACGGTATAGGCGGGTCCGGCAATGCGCGGCAGGCGCGGCCACATCTCTCGAATGCCCATGTCCATACACTGCTCACGCCCCAAGCCCGCATCGGCATAGGCGGTGGGCGGAGAGGGCGGCAAACTTGGCGCAATTGTTCATGGCAGGCAAGGGGAGACAGGGACAAGGGCGCGATCGCTGACGAAGCCGTCTCCATGATTACGAAAAAAGCACAGTCGGCCCAATGGTGGCCTTAATGGGGGTCAGGCTATCCTGATCGGTGAGATGGACTGATGTACGGGATAAGGGACCCGTCCTGTGGGCACATTATCCGGTCTGCGGTCATCCCCTTTCCACCGCCCCCCAAGTTTCTGTCGCCTGGTGTCACAAAACTATGTCCCCTGCCCCGATCACCATGGTCTTTACAGATTTGGTGGCATCGACTGAGGTCAAAAATCACCTGCCCGGCAGTGACATTACGGCCCGCAATCAGCATTATTTAACCCATATCCTGACCCCCCATCGGCAGCGAGTGGAGGGCACCTTGCCCAGCTACGGGGGCAGGGTGATCAAGACCGAAGGGGATGGCTACTTTTTGGTTTTTGACGACGCCATTTTGGCGGCGCAATGGGCGATCGCTCTGCAGATCAGCCATGTACAGGATCCGATTGCAACCCCCCTCGGTCCCCTCCAGGTGAAAATTGCCGCCCATACCGGTGCTCCCCTAGTCGATGGCGACGACTATATCGGCCAAGAGGTGGACTATGCCGCCCGGCTGGTGGGGCTCGGGGAAGGGGAACGCACCCTGCTCTCAGAAATGACCGCCGTGTTGGTGCGGAATGCCCAAATTAAGGGGTTTGAGCTGTATTTCCAAGGGGAATACGCCCTGCGAGGTCTGGGGACCGTACCCGTGTATGAGTTGGTTTATCGTCAAGGGGACTTGCAGGTTCCCCAGCGGGGGCCGATTGGCTATGAGCGTGCCCGTCAGGCTGCTGCTCGCCGCCGCCGTTTATGGGCCTATGGCGGCATTAGTACCCTGTTAGCCACCGGGTTAATCATCGGCTTTCAACTCCTGGGTCTGCTGCAACCGTTGGAGCTCAAGGCCCTGGACGCACTGATGCGGCTCCGCCCCCCAGAACCCGCCGACTCCCGCATATTGGTGGTGCGCATTACCGAAGCCGATTTTCAAGCCTTGGGGGAATATCCCCTCAGCGATCGCACCGTGTTGCAACTGCTAGAAACCCTGGATCAGGCTCAACCGAGCCTGATTGGTTTGGATCTCTATCGAGATATTCCCCAGGGGGAGGGCCATGGTGATTTGATGGATTATTGGCAACAACATCCCCGGTTCTATGGGGTCTGCAAAATGAGCAGCGTTGGGGATGTCGGGGTAGCGCCCCCCGGTCAGGCCCCCCTTGAGCAAATTGGCTTTGCCGATGTGGTGGTGGATGGTGACCAAGTCTTGCGGCGGCAGCTTTTGGTGCAGACCCCGCCCCC
>JAQCHG010000555.1 GCA_027619675.1 Cyanobacteriota bacterium | reverse complement strand
ATACCCCCAGCAAGGGCACCATCACCCAGCCTCCGGCTAGCCCACTGGTTGCACCCATACCCCTCTCCCGCGACGGCTGATGCCGTTCATGATAGGGCTACCGGGCTCAGACCATGCCGGGAAAGTGATCCACTTGGGCGTAACCGCTGAAAATTAATTGCTGGCCTTGGGTTTCGAGGCGATTGAGCCGGAGGGTGATGCCGTCTAGGTCAAAGCGATCTAAGTCCACCATGGCATTCAGTACCTCTAGGAGGGCCGTGGACAGCAGTTGGGAGAGGGGCCGAATGTCTGCGGGGATCTCGGCGAGATCGGGGCTGGCATCGGCAAAGCACAGCCGTCGCCGCTTTTGCACCGCCAAGGTAGCCCGCAGACGCAGGGGCACGTTCTCTCGGTTGGGTAAATCTGTGACGGCCTTTACGGTCACCTGCTGTTGGGGATGCAGGGTGACGTGCACGTCCCGAAAAGAGACGGGTTCCCCCCCCGAAAGTCGGGTCAGGGCCGGGGCTTCGAGGTTGGACAGGCGAGGTTTCACCAGTTCCGCCTCAAAGGCTCGGTTAATGGCGTCTTCAGTTAACACCACGTGGGCGATCGCTTGGGTGGGCTGCTTGAGGCGAATTTTCCCCGCAAACAGTGCCCCCACATCCAGGGCCACCGTGTCGGTTTCAAAGGCCATCTCCGCTGTATGGAACTCCCGGCGAATCACGAGGTCTTGCCCCCGCATCTTGAAGCTGTCGATGGTGCCCTGGAGCAGTTTGCTGGGGGGCGAACAGCGAATATCCACCTCCAAGTGGCCAGCCTGAGTAAACAGATGGCGTAGGGACTGGGTGGCCACGGAATTGAGCATCCGTGTTCCCATGTCGCCCGGTTGGGGTTGTGAGCTTGAAGCCGAAAAGCCGGTCAGGCCGCCTAACATACCGCAAGGAATGACTGGTAGTTCCCTCTAGTTGTAACAAAATGTGAACAACTTCGACAAAAGAAGTTGGCGGACGGGGGCGCTGGACCCTGGTTTTTCGCGACCGCTCCCCCCCATCCCCGAGGCTTGCCTGCCCCGCCACCAGGGCGATTGAGCCGCCTCGCCCCCCTGGCCATATTTTTTATTTCCAGAAAAAATTTTGTCCCCGTCCGAGCCCTGTCGTGGATCCCCAGCCCCCGCTACCCATCCATCGGAGCGGCGGTAGATTCAACCGCCCCCTGGCTCTCTCCCAGGGCGGGGGCGGGCAAGGATGGCAGGCGGTTGGTTTGGGCCAGGATCTCCGCCAGGTTGACGGCTGCCTCTAGGAGGGCACCGTGGCCGCTGTGGGGCAGGCGATAAATCTGGGCCTGGGGTAGCCAACGCTGCAACCGTTGGGCCTCTTGGTGGGAGTCGAATAGGCGATCGCGATCGCTGGCCAGCAGCAGGGCGGGACGGGTCATGCGCTGAAGGGCAGCGGGATCAGGGGCAAACTCCAGCAGCAAGGACAAGCGCCAGGCCACACAGTCTTGGGGAATGGGGCGCACCGTTTCCACAAAAAGTTGCTGGGTGGCGGGGGCCATGCGATCAAAGGTGGCAATCAGGGGCAAGGTGACTGACCCGGCGCTGCGAAACATCCAGTCGGGTACCCACGGGGCCAGGTGGCTGGCCCACCGCAGCCAGGGGTGCCGCCGCAGGGCTGAGGCCACATTCAGCAGGATGAGGTGCTGCACCGCCTGGGGATGGCGTAACGCCAGGTGTAAAGCCAAGCAGCCCCCAAAGGATTCCCCCAGCAGGTATAGGGGGCGATCGCCCCGCAGGGGCTCCATCGCCGCCAGAATGGCATCCGCCAGGGCATCCCATCCCTGGCGATTGTCCGGGGGGATCAGCGCACACCGCAGATCAAAATGGGGCACCAATCCCGCCACCTGGGGAGCCAGTAACCGCCCCGTACCGTCCAGCCCCGGCAAAAACACCAACAGGGGTCGATCAGGCTGGGGCAAGGTGGGGGCAAACAGCAGGGGGTGGGACATGGCAGCGGGGGGAATTAATCGGGGAGGAATGGAGCGGGGAAGATTAGGGGCCAGGGGGGGCAGATTGCAACTGCGATCGCACCCGCTGCCAACAGTCATCGCTGAGGGCTTGGGCCAACCGGACCCCCTCCCGGCCCCGGTAGCGCTGTCGTTCCGCCGCCGTAATCCACAGCGGCTCCCCAATGCGCACCTGCACCCGACGGTACACCACGACGGGATGGCCTCCGGGCTGTTGAAACAGCGGTTCCGTGGGATCAAACCAACTCAGCAACCGCACCGGAATCGGAGATTCAAAGCCGCGATCGCGAGACACCATCGCCACGGGCAGCACCGCCAGCCGGGGTACTGCCGCCCGCAGCGCCAAGAGGGCGAACCCCCGCTGAAACGGATTCAAGGCGGTGGGTGCCTGCAACTGCACCATCGGCTGTGCCCCCTCGGGGAAGATCCCCAGGGCCTGATGCTGGCGCAAATGGGCCACCGCCCGCCGGAAAAAGAGACCGTAGCGGCGGCAAGGGTGATCGAGGGGAAAGGCCCCAAACTGATGTACCACATCCCGCAGCATCGGCACCTGGGCCATGTAGGGATGGCAGGCAAAGGCAATGGGGCGATCCAACGCCGCCATCAGCACCGGAACGTCAATCAGACTGCGGTGGTTGCTGACCACCAATACCGGGGTCGCCGGGGGAATATGCTCCCGGCCTGTGACCTGAACCTGA
>JAQCHG010000554.1 GCA_027619675.1 Cyanobacteriota bacterium | reverse complement strand
TTCGAGCACCAGCAAACCGCCCCTCACCCCCCCTTCGGGGTTGGTGAGGGGGTTAACCGTTAGGTTGATGCTGCGCTCTAGCAGTTGCACCTGATCCGGCGGCAGGGCCGGGCCGGTTTTATCTCCCCAAGGCCAGAAGCCGTCACCTTGACCTAGGGCATCGGCCATGGCGGGCTGATAGCGCAGGGTGCCGGTGCCGTTGGCCTCAGCATTGCCGGCGGGGTTTTCCCACAGGGCCAGCTTCAGGGTTTGCTCAGGCACATAGTGTTTGGCCCCGGTTTCGAGGCTGTCCTGGAGGCGAAACTGGAGCTTCTCCACCGGAATTACGTCCCACACTAGGCGGTTGATGAGGCGCTGTTCCCAGGCGTCTTGCAGGGCGCGATCGCCCTCTTCCCCCTCGGGGCAGCCCAGCAATTCCAGCGCGGCATCGTTGATGGTGACGATGCGCCCTTCCAAATCGGTGGAAATCACCGCATCGGAGAGGCTTTGCAGCATGTCCTTTTGGTACTGCTTCTCCACCAAGACGTTCTCGAACAGCTTGGCGTTCTCCAGGGCAATCCCTGACTGGATGTTGAAGGCCCGCATGAACTCCTCATCGGAGCTATTGAAGAGCCCTTGCTTCTTATTGATCAGCTGGGTCACCGCAATTAGTTTGCCGGAGGAATTAAACACCGGCATACAGAGGATGGTGCGGGTGCGATAACCCGTGCGCTTATCGGAGGCAGGGTCAAAGCGGGGATCTTTATAGGCGTCGGCAATGTTGAGGGCTTCCCCGGTGGAGGCAACGTAGCCGACAACGCCGCGATCGGCGGGGATCCGCAGGGTGATCCATTCCTCGCTATCGGCCTTGCGGACCCTCGACCACAGCTCGTTACTCTCTTCATCAATCAGCCACAGGGTGCTGCGATCGGCATTCATCAGGTTCTGAGCTTCATCCATGACGGACTTGAGGGTTTTCTCCAAGTCCAAACTCTGTTCTAGGGATGAAATGGCTTTCAGTAGAGAAGCCACCCCCTTCTGATTCCGGGCGGCAATGTAGAAGGAGTTACAGCTTTCTAGGATGATGCCGATAGAGGAGGCGAATTCCCGGAAACTGCGCTCGTCTTGGCTGTCAAAGGGAACGATTTGGCCGCTGTCTACCCGCTTGTTGAGCAGTTGCACCACCGCCACGATGCTGTCCTGGGTTTTATTGAGCACCGGCATACACAGAATGCTCTGGGTGCGATAGCCCGTCTCTAGGTCCGTTTTTTTGTTGAAGAGGTCGCTGGCGTAGGCGTCAGAAATATTCAGGCATTCCCCGGTGTCGGCCACGTATCCAGCCACCCCTTTGCCAATGGGAACTCGGATCTCTAGCCGATCTTCCCCTTCCCCCTGGGCGATCTTGGACCACAGTTCTTGCTTGTCGCGATCGACCATGAAAATAGTGGTGCGATCGGCACAGAGAATTTGGCCGATCTTGAGGGTAAATGCCTCCAAGATCTGCTCCAGCATCGTCTCGAGGGCTTCGTTGTTGATCATGTCGATCGCCCGGAGGAAATGCTCGAATTCCTGGGTAATTTGATCCAGTAAGTTAATGAACTGTGGCGCGGGTAGGTCTTGGACCCGCCGGGTCAACAGCCCCTTCTGATTCACCTGGGAAAAGGTCGCCAACATGCTGGAGTTAGACGTTGCCATAGTGGATCGCAGCTAAAGAGCAACTAAAACGAAGACAGGGCGATGATCGTAGGGGTCACTGACTGACAATTTTAACCGTCTTGACGGGGGCTGACCTCAGGCTCAAAACCGCCTCAGGGGATGAAATTCAGGCAACCCAACACCGTAAAAGACGGCGGCTGTCAAGTTGCTACTACTCTAACCCTTAACCGATAGGGGGGAACGGAAAAAGCGGTGGACGCTACAGATTACCCCACAGATTGCAGGCGATCGCCCGACTGCCCCCTGGCTTCAGCCTCAGCAGCAGCACTAGCCAAGCTGTCACCCTGGGCAAGACTGACGCCATCACACCGATGAACTAGGGGCTGAACCCATCGGGCCATCCTTACCCAGTTGTCACCGTCCGGAAGCCGTTTCACGCTGGCCTTGTCTGTCCCCAGGACTGATAACTGCGCTCAATCCACGCAGCTCTTGGGATAGTTACGCCCCGTTAGGGCTTAGCGAAATTGGAGGGCGACTGGAAGTTTTCCACGGGCACATCCGTAAGGGCTTGGGTCATAAAATCGCGCCAAATGGGGGCCACAAACCCGCCCCCCGTCGCCCCCGCCCCCAGGGGACTGTAGTCGTCATTGCCCACCCAAACCGCCGTGGCCAACTGGGGCACATAGCCCACAAACCAGATATCCCGTTGGGAATCGGTGGTGCCCGTCTTGCCCGCCGCCGGACGACCAATTTGTGCCCCAGTGCCGGTGCCTCGGGCGATTACCCCTTGCAGCACATCCGTCAGGGAGGCCGCTGCCCAGGGGTCCAAAATCAACTGGGGTTTCGGCGTGTTATCCAGCAGCACATTGCCGCTGCTGTCGGTCACCTGCACGATGAAGGTGGGGTCAGAGTGCCAGCCGTTGCTGGCAAAGGTGGCATAGGCCCCAGCCATTTCCATGGGGGTCAAGTCCACCGCTCCCAAGGGCAGGGAAATCACTGGCTCCATGGGACTTTCGATCCCCAACAGGCGACAGATTTCAATGATGCGGGTGACGCCAATCTCC
>JAQCHG010000553.1 GCA_027619675.1 Cyanobacteriota bacterium | reverse complement strand
CTCCCCCAGCATCAAAATCAGCCACCCCAGCGAACTGCAACAGCGGCGGAATCCCTTAGACTGTGGGGAGTAAATTTTGTACCGTTGACTGTCAAAGGACCTCGCCATGCGCCTGTCTCAGATGCTCTTTGTGACCCTACGGGAAGATCCAGCCGATGCTGAGATTCCCAGTCACAAACTCTTGCTGCGGGCAGGCTATATCCGCCGGATCGCCAGTGGGGTCTATGCTTACCTGCCCTTACTTCTGAGGGTGCTGAATAAAGTCTCCGCCATCGTTCGAGAAGAGATGAACGTTACCGGCGCACAAGAATGTCTGCTGCCCCAACTGCAACCGGCAGAACTGTGGCAAGAGTCGGGCCGTTGGGACACCTACACCAAGGCTGAGGGCATTATGTTTGCCCTTGTCGATCGGCGGGAGCAACATCTGGGCCTCGGCCCCACCCACGAAGAGGTGATTACTGCGGTGGCGCGGGATATGATTCGCTCCTATCGGCAGTTGCCCCTGCATCTCTATCAGATTCAGACCAAATTTCGGGATGAGATTCGTCCCCGGTTTGGCCTGATGCGGGGTCGGGAATTCATCATGAAGGATGGCTACTCGTTCCATGCCGATAGCGATAGCCTCAAGGCCACCTACCAGGACATGTACCAGGCCTACAGCAACATCCTGCGGCGCTGTGGTCTGAAGTTTCGGGCGGTGGAAGCGGACTCGGGGGCGATCGGCGGCTCTGGCTCCCATGAGTTTATGGTGCTGGCCGAGGCCGGGGAAGATGAGGTGCTCTACACCGAGGATGGCCAGTACGCCGCCAATGTGGAGAAGGCGGTGTCGTTGCCGGTGGAGGCGGTGCCTTCGACCTTCACTGAGTTCAAGAAATTAGAAACGCCTAACACCCCCACCATCCAAACCCTGGCGGATTTTCTGGACTGTTCCCCTACCCAAATCGTCAAGAACGTCCTTTACCAGGTCACCTATGACAATGGCCAACAGGTGCTAGTGCTGGTGAATATTCGGGGTGACCAGGATGTGAATGAGGTGAAGCTGCAAAATGAGTTAACCAAACTGGCTGGCACCTATGACGCCACGGCGTTGATTGCTTTGGAAGTACCGGATGCCGAAGCTCAGCAGAAATGGGCCACGCAGTCTTTGCCTTTGGGCTATATCGCTCCGAACTTAGGCGATGACTATATCCAGGCGGGTTTGCCCCAAGTGAGCAGTCAGTTTTTGCGGCTGGTGGATGAAACGGCAAAAGGCCTGACTAACTTTGTCACGGGCTCCAACGAGTCGGGCTATCACACCGTTGGCGGCAATTGGAATCAAGACTTCAAGTTGCCGAAAATCACGGTGGATGTGCGGAAAGCCCAGCAGGGCGATCGCGCCCTCCATGATCCCAGTCAAATCCTGCAATCGGCGCGGGGCATCGAGATTGGCCACATCTTCCAACTGGGGACCAAATATTCCCAGGCGTTGGGGGCCACCTATACCAACGAAGCTGGGGAAGAAAATCCCCTGGTGATGGGCTGTTATGGTGTAGGCGTCTCACGCTTGGCCCAAGCTGCCGTGGAGCAGTCCTACGACAAAAATGGGATTGTTTGGCCGGTGGCGATCGCCCCTTACCAGGCAATCGTGGTGGTGCCCAACATCAATGATGCCGACCAGATGGCGGCGGCGGAACAACTCTACACCGCCCTGAATGGGGCTGGGGTCGAAACTTTGCTGGACGATCGCAAGGAACGGGCCGGAGTGAAGTTTAAAGATTCTGAACTGATTGGCATTCCCTATCGAATCGTCACTGGCCGCTCCCTCAAGGAAGGCAATGTGGAAGTGGTGCAGCGGGCCACGGGAGAAACCACTGCAATTCCTCTGGATCAAGTGGTCTCTACCCTGAAAGATTGGATTAAAGCGGCCCTGGAGGGGTAACGATGGAAATTCTGACCATTCTGCTGTCGGGGCTCTTTACCCTGATTTCCCCCGTGGGCCTGGTGGCGGATCAGGTGGCGGAAGGGTTAATCCGTGAGCGCATCATCCAGGCTGAGTTGATTGATGTCCGCATCGACAATAGCCCCAGCTACCAACTGCTGAAT
Source organism: Cyanobacteriota bacterium (assembly GCA_027619675.1). Taxonomy (GTDB): domain Bacteria; phylum Cyanobacteriota; class Cyanobacteriia; order Phormidesmidales; family Phormidesmidaceae; genus PCC-6406. Next base: position 618 of record JAQCHG010000553.1, on the reverse strand, counting down.
GGTCGGGTGGACCGGGTGCGGTTGGCGGGGCGGGGGGTGTATCCCATTACCGACTTCCGCATCGACACCATTGATGTCGAAACGGATGCGATCGACATTGATATTGCGGCTGCCCAGCGGGGAGAAATTATCTTAGATGAGCCCCTCAGCTCAGCGGCCCATCTGGTGCTCAAGACCGAGGATATCAACCAATTTTTGCAATCGGCCTTAATCAAGCAGTTACTGAGCAACTTGCAATTTAACCTTCCTGGCGGCAATGGGGCTCGGGAAGCCAATCGCTATGGGCTGTCCAATCCCCGAGTGACGTTCTTAGCGGAAAATCACCTACAAGTGCTGATCGACCTAGAAGATCGAGTCCTAGGGGAAACCGTGGAAGCCAGGGTGGATCTAGGCCTGACGGTGGTGGATGGTCACCAGTTGGTGCTAGTGGAACCGGTGGTGACGTTGGATGAGCAGCCTGTGCCGCGACAATTGCTGACCGCTTTCATCGATGGCATTCGGGACGACCTGACCCTGAAATACTTTGAGCGCTGGGGGGTCACCACTCGGATCCTGCAATTCGAGATCCTGCCAGAAGGATTGGACGTGGCGATTTTTGTCTGGGTTGATCCGGGTTCA
>JAQCHG010000552.1 GCA_027619675.1 Cyanobacteriota bacterium | reverse complement strand
TGGCTCCCCTGCTCCCCCGCTCCCCCGCCCAAGGAAACGGTTGGCAAACTTACGCCGCGCTGAACTAGGGGAGGGTGTCACCCATCTGAGGGATCTCCGGCCAGCGGGTATACTCTTAACAGCTTAGGGGCTATCCTGCCGTCTCGACAGGTGCCCCCGCGAAGACCGATTGCATCTTCCGAATCCTCCGTTTTTCCATTCACCTATGGCTTCTACCCCCCGCCGCCCCCGCCGTTCGGCTTCCCTGGGACAACGGTTTCAAGCTTGGTTTGCGACGCCGGGAAATCTCCCTTGGTTGTGGATCGTAGGTACGGCGTTTGTTTACGCCATCGCGGGCCTGATGCTGGCGTCCTTTCCCGCCCCCTACTGGATTTGGAATCTCGCCTTGGCTGGGGTACTGGCCCAGGCCATCGCTTTAGCAGGCCCTAGAGCCCTGTCTCGTTTTCGGTGGTGGAGCGCTAATCTACTGGCGTTGTTAGCCATCGTGGGGGCTGGGGCCATGGTTGTCGCCCTCGCCATTGCCCTCAACTATGTGGGCACCGACCAACTGGATCAACTGGTGCCCCAACAGGCGGCCATGGAAGTCTTGAAGATGAGCCTGATTGCCGTAGTGACGGCAGCCCTAGCGGGCATCATCAATGCGGAAACGGGCGATCGCCTGCTGGCCCTGTTTAACCGCTTACAAAGCTCCCTAATTTTGGCCGCCGCCGGAATTTTGGGCTTAGCCATCGGCGGCGGCATCGGTGTTATAGCAGTGGCTGGTGCTGTCTAGTCTGCGTTGTCCAGAATTTTAGGCACTTTGAAGTAGTCTTCTTCGCGATCGGGAGCATTGCTGAGAATGCTCTCGCGATCGCTGAACGTTTCCAACTGATCAGCGCGGGTGATGTTGCTGGTCTCGATGGCCCGTGTCGTGGGGGGCACATCGGTGGTGTCTAGCTCATTTAACTGCTCAATGTAGTCAAGAATGCCGTTGAGCTGAGTGGTGAACTGAGCTTCCTCCGCTGGATCTAAATCCAGTCGGGCTAGGTGGGCAACTTTGCGAACCTGTTCGAGATCAATCATGTTTCGGAGAAGTATTCTGTTGCTCAAAAGAACTGGTGCTTAGAAGAACTTGTCTACCTTCATCCGCCCCGTGTTCTTGAGCCAGTTCTGGGCCTCAATGTAGTTGTTGGGGGCAATGTTGATGGCCTCTAGCCAATAGCGAGCGGCTTCATCAAACCAATCATTGGCGGCTTGACTATCCCCAGAAGCCTCTGCCTGTTCCCCTTTGTAGTGGTAGATCACGGCTATATTGTTGAGGGCCTGACACATGCGGGGGTTGAGGTCAAGGGCTTCACGGTAGCGATCGAGGGCGCGATCGTGTTCCCCGTTGCTGGCGTGAATTAATCCCATGTTGTAGAGGATGTAGCTCTTGTCGTAGGGATCTTCCTCTAGGCGCAGGGCTTCCTCGTAGTTTTGCAGCGCCTCGGCATATTCCCCGTCAGCTTGGGCCGACATGCCATCCCGATAGTAGGCAAAAGCTTCCTTCGCGTTTTGATTGGTGGGCATCATCTTGAGGATCATGTCCGCCATAACGGTGAAGGTTTTATCAATGAAGTTGTCGTTGCGCTGGGTTCTGGGCATGGCTCAAGGTGTCCAGTACAGACCGATGATGATCTTACCTACTCTAGCGTTCAGCCGTCCCTCCCCTCACATTTGCCAGGGCAACTTCATAGAGATTGGCAGTGGGATTAGCAGCCGTCGCTGGTGGACCCCAGCGGGGAGGGGGGACACGGTGACCGCGCCCGCCGTTTAGCTGGACGGCAGGGAGTCCATCGATCGCAACCGGGCTTGGAGATACATCACCAGGTCGCCAACGGTCTGAAAGGCAGCTTCGTCAAAGTCTTCGCCCAGATCAATCTGGAAATGCTCCCAAAAATCGGCACAGAGGCGATGGGGCCAGTCGAACCAGCACACGAGGGGCATGTGGAGATCTTCGATCAGGCGATCGCTGGGGCGGATGCATCCCATTGCCAGCCCCGTGTAATCACCTAGGTGGCTATAGAGAAACCTAAGTAATGGGGCCGATACACTGCCCCCCGAAAGAATCGTAAAGCTGTCCACCCAGGCATCCACAGTCAATTCGGGACGCGATTGGCGCAGCCGCCGATTCGTTTTACGCCGAATCTCCTGATCGGGACCCAGGTCCCCATAGGTCAGCGCACCCTGAATCAAATTGGTAAATGCTTGCCACATAGAACCGTTGCCAACGCCTGTGAGGCGGTCCCCCCAAGTGTTCCCACAGAGGCCAAGCGGTTTTGAGGGCAAAGGCGGATTCCGAACAGATTCCCTAATTTTGCAGATAGGCATTCCACCCACTCCCCCACTGCCCTGTCATCACCGCCAGGGCAGTGGAGATAGCAGTAGCGTATAATGAAGTTTTGTAACCAACCTGAGAATCATGACCGCTGTAGACTTGGCCCACGTTGCCGCCCAGTTGGAAAGTGAGAATTCCAAAGATCGCATGTTGGCCCTGGCCATGCTGCGGGATGTCCCTGCCTCCGAGGCGGCCCCCTTGGTACGAAAGGTCATCCATGATGCCAACCTGCAAGTGCGCTCCATGGCGGTGTTTGCCATGGGCATCAAACCGGATGAGGCCACCTTTGACATCTTGGTAAAACTGTTGGAAACCGACCCGGATTACGGCATCCGAGCCGATGCGGCGGG
>JAQCHG010000551.1 GCA_027619675.1 Cyanobacteriota bacterium | reverse complement strand
ATCGCGGTTCGGCATCAAAGAGAGACATTTCCCCAAAACAGGTGCCCGTTTCCAACTGGGCCAGTTCTTGCCCCCGCAGATGCACACTCACCTGCCCCGACACCACAATGTAGAGGGCGCGCCCCTCCTGCCCCTCCGTAAAGATGGTGTGGCTAGCGGGAAACGACAGCTCATCCATGATCGACGCCAGCCGCACCAAAAAGTCGTCGCGCAGCTCCTTAAAGATGGGCACACCCCGGACAAACAGCAGTCGATCAACGCTTGTGAGCATACGGACACAGGGAGACAGGAACAGGGTCAGAACACTCGGCAGACTTGGGCTACCCCTGAGGGGTGCCACCCCCCAGTATGTGCCTATTTTGTAGTCCTGATGTTCTAAACCGTCAAGTTTAGACCAGGCCGCGATCCTTGACAGGCGTATTTTTCCGTAAATGGTCCCCCGCTGCGGCAGAGCCCTGCCAAATGCAGATGGTCGCCACACCTCCCAGGGCATCCTTGAACCACGGATTGGCTATTAGGATTAGTTATCAAGGGTGCAGTATTGAGCAGCCTTGGACGTGCGTAGAGGGTTTCTGTGGCAATGAATCAATGGTCTTTGAAGCGGCGGCAACTGATCAAATATGGTGCCCTCTCCTTGGGGACTGGGGCGATCGCCGCCTGCGCGGGTGGCAACACCCCCGATACCGCCGACAGCGGCCCGACCGCCGATAGCGGCGAACTCACCAAACTCACCTATGGCACCAACTGGTACGCCCAGGCAGAACATGGAGGCTTTTACCAAGCGGTGGCCACTGGCATCTATGCCGACTATGGCCTGGATGTCACCATTCAAATGGGAGGCCCCCAGGTAAATGGCACCCAACTGCTCATGGGGGGAGCCGTGGACTTCTTTATGGGCTACGGCTCCGATGCCATCAAAGCGGTAGAAGAGGGCATCCCGAAGGTCACCGTGGCCGCCATGTTCCAAAAAGATCCCCAAATTCTCATTGCCCACCCCGATCAAGGCATCGAAACCCTAGAGGACTTGCAGGGCAAACCCATCTATATTTCCTCCGCCGCCAACGTCACCTACTGGCCCTTCCTAGCGGCCAAATATGGCTTTACCGAAGACATGAAGCGGCCCTACAACTTCAACCCCGGCCCCTTTTTGGCGGACAAAAATGCCGCCCAGCAGGGCTACCTCAGCTCTGAACCCCTAGCAATTCAAAAGGAAGGGGGCTTTGAACCCGTAGTCTTCCTGCTGGCGGACTACGGCTATGAGCCCTATTCCACCACCATCGAAACCCGGCGGGAACTGGTGGATAGCGACCCTGATCTGGTGCAGCGATTTGTGGATGCCTCCATTAAGGGGTGGTACAGCTACCTCAATGGCGACCCCAGCCCCGGCAATGCCCTGATCAAGGAGGCGAACCCGGAGATGAGCGATGAACAAATCGCCTATGGCATCGAAAAAATGAAGGAATACGGCATCGTGGTTTCCGGCGATGCCGAATCCCATGGGATTGGGGCGATGACGGCGGCCCGTTGGCAATCCTTCTTTGAGACTATGGCAGCGGCAGGGGTGTTACAGGCGGAAACCGATTACACCCAGGCGTTCACCCTCGATTTTGTTAACAAGGGGGCCGATTACTACCAGGGGTAATTGGCGATAATCTCGGCGTTTGTGCCCATTGCAGACTGGGGACAATGAACCGGAGTGGATACTTTGTTGAAGGAATTCGTTGACAGCCCCTATGCCGACACCCCCCACGACGGTCGAAGATCGCTCCCCAGGGACCATCCGCCTGCATCAGGTCCATAAGGTCTACGACAACGGTACCGTTGCCCTGCAAGCCCTGGATCTGGCGATTCAACCGGGGGATTTTGTCAGCGTGGTGGGGCCATCAGGCTGTGGCAAAAGTACGGTATTACGGCTAATCGCCGGGTTGAGCCAACCCACCAAGGGGCAGATTACCTGGGGTACAGCGGCGGACCATCGACAACTGGCCTTTGTATTCCAAGATGCGGCCCTGATGCCCTGGGCCACAGTGGTTGATAACGTCCACCTACCCCTAAAGCTAAAAGGCAAGTCCCTGCGGGCTAGCCGTAGCGCCATCCAAGAGGCCATCAATCTGGTGGGCTTGCAGGGAACGGAGGGCCGTTATCCCCGCCAACTGTCTGGCGGTATGAAGATGCGGGTCTCCATTGCCCGAGCCCTGGTGACCCACCCCAACGTGCTGCTGCTAGACGAGCCCTTCGGGGCCTTGGATGAGATGACTCGCAGCCGCCTTAACAGCGATCTGCTGCGCCTCTGGGAGCGGTATCAGTGGACCGTGGCGTTTGTTACCCACAACATTTATGAGGCGGTGTATTTGTCGAATCGGGTGGTGGTGATGGCTGCCCATCCCGGTCGCATTGTTGCCGATATCCCCATCGATGCCCCCTATCCCCGCACCGATGCCTTTCGCACGTCGAGCCACTTTAACCAATACTGTCGGCAAATCCTCGACTGTCTCACCCCGGCAGAAGCCTCAGCCACCCACCCTTAGCGGGGCTCTAACCCTAGTTCAGTGCCTCTAACCCATAGGGTCACTGACACTTGCCAACCGACAGACAGAGCAATGGGGAAAAGGGCTTGGGGTTTGGGACAAGTGCTCCCCGCAGGGTGAGACCGCTGACACCGGGATGACCCGCCCTAGTCGTCGGCGGAAATCCCCATCCCCCTTC
>JAQCHG010000550.1 GCA_027619675.1 Cyanobacteriota bacterium | reverse complement strand
CCAACAGAGGCTCGGCTTGGCCGGGGGACACCATCAAGGTGATGCTGTCGGCATCGCTGTAGGCGGTGGCTAGGTCTAGGGTGCGCCCCGTGGAGGTGACGAATACGGTGTCGCAGCAGCGCCCCGGCGGCAGTTGCTCGATTTGGTTGGTGGTTTGGTTGTGCAAAAAGCGCCGACAGTCGCGATCGCCCACACGAATTCGGCCCCAATGGCTGCGATCCACCAGGGCGACCCCCGTCAGGGCGGCACTACGGGCCGCCTCATCGTTACCAAAGCTGAGGGGAACTGAACTCCCTGGGGCAAACGTCGCCCCCTGCTGCTTTTGCAGGGTGGTTAGATCCGTTTGGGGGGAGGGGGAAACGCCCATGGGTAATACGCTCCAACGGTGCAACCGATATGATGGACGGGACATTGGCAGGCCCTATTGTCTCACCCTAGCTGTTTCCCATCCCAATGCCATGGCGATCGCCCTCCACCGTTGGCAAGACCGCTTCCATCCTGTGCGGGCACGGCTCCGGAAAAATCCCCAGGCCCGGCTGAGATCGCCCGCCGAAGTGGCGATCGCGGCGGCGTTGGGCTGTGGTATTGACGCCAACCGCGCCACCATTGACGACTGGCTGCGGCTACCGGGTATCTCCATTCACCAAGCCCGCACCCTGGCCACCCTGAGCCAAAACGGCGTCGCCTTTTTTGCCCTAGAGGACATCGCCACCGCATTGGGGATTGCCGTTACGGCCCTGGAACCCCTGGCCGCCGCCATCCACTTTCGCTATTACGAACCCACCCCTGGGGCTCCCACCCAACTGGACCTGAACCGGACAACGGTGGCCCAACTGATGCAGGTGCCGGGGTTGCCCAGGGATTGGGCCGAGTGGATCGTGCGATCGCGCCAAGACGGCCCCTTTCGCGACTTAGCAGAGTTTCAGCGGCGCTGCCAGGTGCCCCCGGTGGCCATGGCCCGCTGGATGCACTACCTGCGGGTAGGGTAAGTCGCTGGGCTGATTCAACGGTAGGACGGGTTAGCGATCGCGTAACCCCTGCGGGTGTTGGGTTTCGTTATCGTTGGATCGGCAGGCGGATCGGCCCTGAATCAATCCCATTGCTGAATTAATCCCATCTCTGAACCCATGGCACCCCTGACCACAGCACTCAAGGAATGGTCCATTGCGGTGGAGGCCCTCCTCAGTGGCGACCTGATCCTGCTGCTGCGGAAGGGGGGCCTACGGGAAAAGGCGGGCCGTTTTCAAGCCCAGGTGGGCGATCGCGCCCTGCTGATGCCCACCCTGGAGCATCAAAAACCCCACTGGCTAAAACCTCCATGGCGCGATCGCGTGGATTCCCCTGCCGCCGCTCAGCCCGCCTCCCATGCCATTACCCTGGGGGGCTGGGCAGAAATCACCCACCTTCATGCCCTCACGGACGCCCCCCAAGTTCACCAACTCACCCCGCACCACATTTGGACTTCCCAATGGGCACAGGAGCGCATGGCTTGGCAGCCAGATCGCCCCATTTATCTACTACTCTTGCGGGTCTATCGGCTACCAGTGCCCCAGACGGTGCCCAATCACCCCAGCTATGGGGGCTGTCGGTCTTGGGTGGGGCTGCAAACGGCCCTTTCCTCCAAGGACAGTACCCCGGTATTGTCGGATCAGGTTTATGGCGATCGCGTCCAAACCGTGATCAAACACCTGTCGTGATCCCCAGTTCCAGAGGTAGAAGGCGGCCCAGCCTGCGATCGCCGTAACTTCCGTAGATTAACGTGTCTTTTTTTCAGTATTCGTTGTTATCATCACAGGCATTTCTAAAGCTGAGCCAAGGAACCCTCAGACATGCCGTCTAGTGGATCCGTGGCCGTAATTGGATTTTTTGTAGCCATTCCCCTATGACCCCCGCTGCTTTCCCACCGATAGCCACCCCAGTGACGGATCACACCGCCGAAGCCCAGCTCCGGGCCAAGGCAGCCGCTGGGTACTTTCGGGCGATCGCCCTATGGCTCAATCAAGTCTTGGTAGCGCGGGGGCTCTATGCCCAGGTGCAAGCGGCCAGCCCCGGCTGTCTCCAGATCCGGGTTGAGTATGACCGCGCCCCTGGGGTGGATGAATTAAGCCGTTTTGTGTGCCATCGCATCTGGCACCTCAACTCCCCCCTAATTGAAGGCATTCACCTATCGGTACGGCCCGTGGGGGCAACCCAAGTGGAGTGGGAGCGGCGCATCCGCATTGTTTCCCCCTCTCGACGGCAGCAGTCAGGACACGGGCAACTCAGGACCTCCCGTCCCTCTGGCCTACCCCCACGCATCAAACCGTCCCCAGCCCCAGTTCCGAAGCACCTACCTCAGCAAACCGCTAAAACCCTGCGGGCTTTGATGATCAGCGGCTCAGCAGTAGCAGCCTTTATCCTGGGCTGCCTGATGGAGGTGCTGATATCCACCACCCCCGGTCCCAACTTGCCCCTGCCCAAGCATTTAGCGTACAGCCCCCCAGCGGTGGAAGTGGTCCCCGTCGTTGCCACCGGGCCCCCCCTGCCCGCTCGGCCCAGCGATCGCGATCCGGTGGTGCAGGGAGCCCTGGAACCCGTGGCGGTGATTGTCCACGAGGCCGTCCCGCAACCAACGAACCCCACCGTCACCCTCGTGTTTGGCGGCGAAGTGGATTTGGATGCGGTGCCCTACGCCAGCCTGGTGCCCGAGAATCCCCTATTGGCTGGGG
>JAQCHG010000549.1 GCA_027619675.1 Cyanobacteriota bacterium | reverse complement strand
TGAGGGGATTCCTCCTTAGTACGAGAGGACCGGGAGGAACGCACCTCTGGTGTACCTGTTATCGTGCCAACGGTAAACGCAGGGTAGCCATGTGCGGAGCGGATAACCGCTGAAAGCATCTAAGTGGGAAGCCCACCCCAAGATGAGTGCTGCCATGGGGTAAACCCAGTAAGGTCACGGGAAGACGACCCGTTAATAGGTTCTAAGTGGAAGCGTGGCAACATGTGAAGCTGAGGAATACTAACAGACCGAGGGCTTGTCCTTTCATAAACAAGATCGCACTATGACTCTTAATCTATGCAGTCCTCAGGGCTCTAGATGAATCACTAGAAGCTCTACGAGTTTCCTGGTGCCAATGGCGATGTGGAACCACTCCGACCCATCCCGAACTCGGTTGTGAAACGCATCTGCGGCGAAGATACTTTGGGGGTTGCCCCACGGGAAAATAGCTCGGTGCCAGGTTGTTATTTAAAAAGCCTCATTCCACTCGGAATGAGGCTTTTTTGTCCTTTGAGTCTAACGTTTTAGCGTCGAATAACGCCGTCCTCAACGTTGCCAATGCTAGCTCCCCCAAAGCTGGCGGAGCGCCCTTGCCAATCAAAGTCGCTGACGCGAAAGCCAATGAAGCCGCTCGATCGGGAGGGATTAATGCGGAGGATAAAGCCGTAGGCGCGACGGCTGTATTCCAAAATGTAATCGGTGTCGATGGTGGCTCCGGTGTCTAGGTTGATGGAAGTTTGAAAGCCAAGGCGAATGGGGCCGTAAATTTGCTGAATAATGCCGAAGGATAGGGTGTTGCGGTCTACATCCCGGTCAAATTTGAAGGGGGATTCACCGTCTCCGACAAAGGATTTGGAGTAGGTGATGTTCCACTGGGTGTAGTCAAAAAAGTTTTCGGCAAACTGTCCAAATTGTCCTTGGAGGCCGATGCTGGCGGTGAGGCTTTCTTGGGTGTCTCCACTGCTGTAGTAGGTAAGGGTGGCACGGCTACCCAGGATGAGATTAACGTAGGGGGTGATGGGGCGGGGGCTAAACCGTAACCCAGCGTCAGGGGTGGCGGGTAGAGTGCTGCCTTGCCATAGGGTGAACGATCGCCCGATCGCAAGACTGCCTTGATATCTGCCGAGGCTGGCAAAGCTGTTGTTAGGGCTGAGGGCCAGTAGGGCGGGGCGGTCAGTCTCAGCGGTGACGTATTGGGCTGCGAACTGGTAATTAAGGTTGATGCCAGTTTCCCCTAGAACAATGTTGGGGGATTCTAAGACTCCGCCAATACTGCTTTGGACATCTTGAAAGCCGAGGGAACCGTTGTAGAGACGATCTCGGTAGCTATATTCCAGATTGAGGCGATGGGAGCCGAGGTCCTGTTCAACGCGAAAACTGGCCCGGAGACGGTTATCGAGGTTGTCGAGATCAAGGCCAGAAAAGTTGGCGGCGGCGATGACGGCGGTGGTGGGACCGAGTTGGCCAGTGAGATCGACGATCGCGCCAAAGTTTTGCAAACTGGCCGGTTCTGCGCTGCCCAGAAACCGCTCCACGAGAAATTGGGGCGTGATCTCTAACTGCCACGGTTCGGCGGCGGCAATGGTGAAGGACCGCTCGATGAAAAGACCGTCGCGATCGCGACCATCAATCCCGATGCCTGTGGGTAAGGGATTCAACGCTTCGTCGTCAACTGCGCCCCGTTGGAGACGGACGCTGGAGCGGAAGAGGGGGACGGCAAAGCTCTGATCAAAAACGATGCGGGCATTGTCAACGATGAGCTCGTCTTCATTGTCGTTGATGCGAATGAGACGGGCAGAGTTGCCCCGAAATTCTAGTTCCGGTGGGGAGAAGGGATCGTTGGTCAGGCGAATTTCGCTGGCGGTCCAGCCGTCAGCGTCGAAGGTGAGTTGGTCGGCAATGAAGCGGTAGCGGCGCACACCTCCGGTCTCTTGGCGATCGCTGGGGAGGGTGGCGGTGGCGAAGGTGCTGCCGCCGGGGCTGGTAACGTTGCGAACGGGACCCGTGGAACGCAGGCGATCGGTGATGGTTTGATTATCGGTGGGGTTACTACTGCGGGGGATAATGTTGCCAAAATCATCGCCAACGGAGGGAATGAAGAGGGTGCCACTGGCTTGGGAAACTTGACCCGCCCCTTGCAGTAGGTTGTATTCGAGGCGATCGCCTTCAATGAGCTGATTGCCCCTGAGAAACTGGACATTGCCTTCCGCTAAAACAAACCGATTGGGGAGGTTAACCCAGAGGCGATCGGCATTGAGGACGGCGTTGCCCACCTGTAGCCGCACATTACCCCGAGCGGTAATGATCTGTCGTTGGGGATCAAAGATTTGCGAATCCGCCTGGAGATCGAGGGGGATGTCGGCGGCCCCAGTAGGGGTGCTAGGACCGACCAGTTGCCCTTCCCCTGTGACAGCGCCGTTGTACCAGGCGGGATCGGGGGTGGCCCCTGGGTGGGGAGGCGGAACCGGGGGTGCCGCTGCCGGGGGAGTGGCGCTGGCTTCAGATGGGCCATTGGCCGGGATGCTCGCGAGGGGTTGTCTCCTACCCTCACTGAGACTTTGGGGTGCTGGGCGCTGGCTGTTTTGGCGCGTACTGGCAAACCTGTCCCCCGGCCAGCCAATGGTTTGGGATGGGCCTAGGGACTGGGCGCTATTGGCGGCGGTGTTGAGGGGATCGGCGGCAGAGTTGACCTGAGCGACGGGTTGGGGCG
>JAQCHG010000548.1 GCA_027619675.1 Cyanobacteriota bacterium | reverse complement strand
TCGGGGGCTGCCTGAACGCATAGAGCCCTAGGGGGTCAACGCCGGACCCCAGCGCTGGGGGCTGAGGCGCTGTTGGGGGTCAAATTGTTCTTGCAGTTTGGCCATCAGGCGGCGGGTGTCGGGGCTCAGGCCCCAGGGGTCGAACCCTTGCTTGAGATCAATGGGGGCGGCGAGGACGGTGCAGTAGCCGCCCTCGTTTTGGCAGCGCGATCGCACTGCCGCCAACAGAGCCGCCGTCGGCACCGTCGGCAACCACACCTCCCCAATGCCACTGCTGGCGTGGATGCGTCCCCGCACCCCGGCCCCCAACTGCTCCGTCAGATGGGTGAGGAGCGCCAGGGCCGCCGTGGGCAACAGCCCCACCTTTAGCAAGACCCCGGTTGTGTCCTGGGTTGGGGGGTAGAGGGCACTGCCGAGGCGCTGCCACAGGTCCCGTTCGCCACCGTCCGTCAGGTGGGTGGTGGTGAGGACGGGGCTGTCCGCCAACTGCACCAGGGCTGCCGCCTGTTCCGCCACCCCAGCGGCCATGGATCGAAACTGGGCCACCAGGCCGTAGGTCGGGGTTTCCTGACCGATCGCCATCAATAATCCCGGTGAGAGTAGGTCTAACGCCACGGGGGTGAGGGGCGATCGCCGCACCGTTGCCGCCAGGGCCGCGATCGCCACCGCATCTCCCTGAATCAGCAGGGTTTTAGACGCCTCCGGTTGGGGATAGGTGCGGAGGGTAAGCTGGCTGATCAGCCCCAGGGTGCCGTAGGCCCCCGTCATCAGCTTCATCAGGTCGTAACCCGCCACATTTTTCACCACCCGGCCCCCGGCCTTAGCCCCTTGACCATCGTGGCGCACCAGGGAGAGGCCAATCACCCGGTCCCGCACGCCGCCGTAGCGCTGGCGCAGGGAGCCCGTGTCCGCCGTGGCAACAATGCCCCCCAGGGTGGCGCGATCGGGGTAGGCCGGGTCCAGGCCCAGGGTTTGTCCGGTTTGGGCCAGGTGGGCTTCCAGGTCAGCAAAGGGCACCCCCGCCTCCACGGTCACCGTCAGATCCCCCACCGCATGGTCCAAAATTCGATTCAGCCCCGCCGTGGTGATCACCACATCCACTGGGGCCACCGGGTGCCCCCAGGCCAACTTGCTGCCGTGGCCCATGGGCAAGAGCCGCCAGCCCTCGTCGTGGGCGGTGGTCATCAGGGCGATGAGGGCCTCCGTTGTCTCCGGTTGGGCCAAGCAGGCGGGGGGATCCCCAGGGGCGATCGCCCCCAGGATGGACTGCTGCTGTGGGGGGGGAAGTTGCCCCCAGGGACGGGTGGCCGCCTCTCCAATCACTGCGGCTACCTGCTGTGCGATCGTCCCCATGGGTTTCGTTTCCATCCTGCTGACAAGGCCACCCTTCAGTGTACGACGGGGGTCTTTCTATACTGAATGGGCAGGGCCGATTGAACCGCCCGTCAACTCAATCCTCAACCAACACGATTTATATCAAGGAGTCTCTATGCGACTACTGCACACCATGTTGCGGGTCGGCAACCTCGACGCCTCCCTCAAGTTTTACTGTGACGTGCTGGGGATGACGCTGCTGCGCCAAAAGGATTATCCTGGCGGCGAATTTACCCTGGCCTTTGTGGGCTATGGGGAAGAGTCGGACCATACGGTGCTGGAGTTGACCTACAACTGGGGCGTAGACCACTACGACCTGGGGGAAGGCTATGGCCACATCGCCATTGGGGTAGATGACATCTACGGCACCTGTGAGCAAATCAAGGCCCAGGGCGGTCAGGTGGTGCGGGAGCCCGGCCCCATGAAGCACGGCAGCACCGTCATCGCCTTTGTGAAGGATCCCGATGGCTACAAGGTGGAGCTGATTCAACTGGGGACCCAGGGGTCGGCCCAAAAGCAGGCGGAACCCCTAGCCCAGAGCGTTTAAGGATAGATGCCATGAAAACCCTGGGGGTGATCGGCGGCATGAGTTGGGAGTCGTCCCTTGAGTACTATCGAATTCTCAACCAAGCCACCCAGCGGGCGTTGGGGGGGCTCCATTCCTGCCCAGTCATTCTCTATTCCGTGGACTTTGCGGAAATTGAAACCTGGCAGCACCAGGGGGATTGGCAGCGCTTGGCCGATCGCATGATCACCGCCGCCCAAAGCCTAGAACGGGCGGGGGCAGCGGGACTGATCATCGCCACCAACACCATGCACAAGCTGGCCCCGGCGGTGCAGGCAGCGGTGGCAATTCCGCTGTTGCACATTGCCGATGCCACCGCCGATCGCATCCAAGCCCAAGGGTTGCAAACGGTGGCGCTGCTGGGCACCCGCTTCACCATGGAAGAGGATTTTTACCGGGGGCGGTTGACCCAACGCCATGGGTTGCAGGTGAGGGTGCCGGATGCCCGCGATCGCGCCACCGTCCACCGCATCATCTACGACGAACTGTGCCAGGGGGTGATTAACCCGGCCTCGCGATCGGCCTACCGCACGATCATGGCCAAGCTGGTGGCGGCGGGGGCGACGGGCATCATCCTGGGCTGTACGGAAATTGAGCTGCTGGTGCAGCCAGAAGACACCCCGGTTCCCCTGTTTCCCACCACCCGCATCCATGCTGAAGCGGCGGTGCGCTGGGCGTTGGGGGAGGCGGGGTGAGGGGTTTTGGATTTTGGATTTTGGATTTTGGATTTTGGATTAGCCTAGCCACCTTGCAGGCAGTTTTTGAGCGCCAACCGTAA
>JAQCHG010000547.1 GCA_027619675.1 Cyanobacteriota bacterium | reverse complement strand
TGGGGTGATGGTGACCCGCTACGGCATCAACGCCACCTGCGAGGGGTATGAGGTGCGCGATCGAACCCGCCGCGATCCCAATGACTTGACGCCGCTGGTGGGAGATAGTCTCCAGGATCCCCTACACCGCCTCGACGGCTTTGACCTCAGCGGGTATCGGGTGCAGCATAGCCCCGGCAGCCCCACGGTCACCATTGATTTTCGCGTCGCCCCCGACTCCCCCCGTCAGTTGGTGTCCCTGTCCGCCTGTGAGCAAATGATCCTCATGGGCAGTCTCCGCAAAACCCTGTTAGACAACCCAGCCCTGGGCATTGACACCGTACGGTTTAGCGATCGCGGCGAGCCCGTTCAACTGTAGCCGACGGCGCTTTTATGAAGGCCGCAGACTTCTGGGGTTTTGGCGAAACTGTCGGGCCAATGCTGGGGAAAAGCCGAGGGTGACACCGGGGAGCACCTGGGGCAGTGCAGCCACGAGGGCATCCACCGTCGCCATGGGCAGACGCACCTGCACCTGCCGCCCATTGGCAAGACCAAAGACGATGAACTGAAACTGGGCCACCTGCACCCCCGACACCCGTGCAGTGTTGACCTGGCGATAGACCCACACTACCTGGTCGGGCTGGTGGTGCAACACCGTGGCCATATCCACGTGGCGGGTCTTGTAGTAAGCACAGTTCAATGCCCCGGCGGCGATCATCACCCCCCCCAGCCCCAACAAAAAGCCCCGCAGGCCGGTGGGTGGGGCGAATTGGGCACCGGCGATCGCCCCCAGGCCCAACACCATAAACACCGCCCCTGAGCCAAAATTGACCCGATAGAGGGCCTGTTGACTCTGGCGAATAACCCTAAGAATTTCTGGACTGAACATGGGTCAATTTCCCGAATACAGCGACAGCAGCACAGCCGCTTAATGGATTCACTCAATGGATTTGATTTACGGATGGCGTTCCCTGCTGGTCTGCCCTAGTTGAGCTTGGTGCGGATAACCCTACCTTCTGGCTCCCTATCTCCCATGCTCCCCAGCTCCCCCACCCAAGGAAACGGTTGGCAAACTTACGCCGCGCTGGACTAGGCAGGGGAAAGGTTCCCCCGCACGACCTAACGCTATGGCTTATGCACCTTGCGAAGGGGAAGCCAATATTCTGCATGTGCCTCCTCCGCCCCCCAATGCTGATGCCGCTGGCGAAATCCATAGATTGAGACATCGGCTGAGTTGTCAACGCTTGGTAGGCCCCCCAGCCCCCAAGTTTGGGGGAGCAAAGACCGGAAGTCCTCCCAATTTGGGGGATTTAGGGGGCCTATTCCATCCATGGCTCCCTGGACTATCGGAGCCTCCCTGGACCGTTTCATCAGAGACACTAATCAGTTCGGCGTAGTCCACGGGACATCTTGGCGGGAAAAAACAGGATAATTTACGAATCGTTTCAGGTCCGGTCCCCCCTTCCCCATGATGAAACGGCTGTGAGGTAGTCCCATGCGATGGCTTTTCTATCCTTTGGCGATCGCGCTAGAAACCACTGGCTTCACGGTGGGGCTCGCAGCGGTCTATTCCACCCTGGCCCTGGCCCCAGATCTGGTGGCAGACCCTCGCCTCACCCAGATGGCGACGGCCACCGACATGGACACCCTCTACCTGCTTGATCAAGCGGTAGAGGCGGAACTGGCAGCCATGGAGCCGCCGCGATTTACCCAAGATTACGCCGCCCTGCGCCCCTACTACGACCTCAGCCAGGTGGCCTACCAAATCGAGCAACGGCTGACCCAAGAGCAAACCGCCGAAGCTGACTACGATCGCGCCCAACAGTTAGCCGCCCAGGCGATCGCTACCCGCAGCCAAGGATCAGAGGATGACCAGACCCTCCAGCAAGAAGCCTTTTTGTGGGATGCCGCCCTCACCCAACTGGATCAAATCCCTGAAGAGTCCCTCCTGGCCGCCGCCGCCGCCGAAAAGGAACTGGAATATCTGGCGGGCGCTGAAGGGGTCAGCCGCCAAGTGGCCACCGCTGGGTCAGAATTCCTCGCAGAGATTGCTGCCGACACCGGGCGTCCCGAGGCCATTCGCATCACCCTCTGTCACCTGTCGGGGGTCTGCCGCGACTGGCAAGGCGACATCCCCCCCGCCAGCCCCGCCAGCTTGATCAAGTTGCCCATCGCCGTCGCCCTCATGGACAAGGTGACGCGGGAAAACATTGACCTCGACACCGAGATCTACGTCGAACCCTACAACTGGACTGAAAATGCCCAGGGGGCCAAGATTTTTGTGGATCGCACCTACTCCCTGCGGGAGGTGATGGTGCGCATGATTAAAGAGAGCAACAACATCGCCACCAACCAACTGGTGGACTACATCGGTTGGGACGATCTGAATCAAATCCTCCGCGATCGCGGCTTCCCCAACACCACCGTCAACACCAAGCTGGCGGGGGATAGCACCCTGCCCAGCGTGAACCGCAACAGCGGCGGCGGTCCCAACACCATGACCGCCAATGAAGTGACGGAGATGATGCGCCAGGTGTACACCTTCGAGCATCCCGGCGATGAAGAAATCCTCGATGCTTTGGTGGGTCAATACGATTGGGACTTTGGCTACCGGGCCGTCACCAGCCTAAGAAGCGATCGCGTCGCCTGGATTGGCGAAAAAACCGGGCAAAACTCCAAAGTCATTGGCAGCACCCTGGCGGTCAAAATTGACGATCAGCGCTACTTTCTGACCGTCAC
>JAQCHG010000546.1 GCA_027619675.1 Cyanobacteriota bacterium | reverse complement strand
GGTGAAACAGTTTCAAATTTTGCCGGGGGTGGGGCTCACCCCCCAGCTAGAGCAGCCCGCCACCACCATCGCTGCTATCCGCCGCAGCCTGAAAACCCTGGCCTGCCCGTAACGCCCCCACGACCCATGCCGCTAGCGCACCAAGGCGTGACCGAGGGTTAATGAACGGGAGGCAGCGTCAGTTGGCGGCAGCTCTACACCCTGGGACGAGCCCGCTGAACACGGTTTGAGCGGGGTGAACAATCCCCCGGAGATCGCCGCCTCTTATGCCTGGAATGCTTGAATAGCATCCACCCTGAACTCTTGGGCCGCAGCCGTCGCAAGCCGCTGTAAATCCAGGTTGGGTAACCAATGACTTTGGGCATGGGGGGCATAGCTATCCCCGTCCCGAGTGAGTTGATAGACCCGAATCTGATGATCAATCCAGAACCAAACTTCGGGGACCTGTAGGGCGGCGTAGCGTGTCAGCTTGGTTTCCCGCTCCCCGGTAATCACCACTTCAACCGCCAGATCGGGAATAGGCTTACGTTGGTCGAAACAATAGGCTTTGTCGGCTTGAGCACTGGCTGCGGTTGGGACCTCAATGCTGAAATCCTCTAACCCGATAAACCGCACTAGATTTTCGAGCATGTACATCTCCAACAGGTAGCCCAAATTGCCAGCAATGAGGCCATGGAGATCAGATACGGTCAATAACTCCACCTCCCCGTGGCAATAGGACACTCGCACACCGCTAGGCGCAAGTATCGCTTGCAGCGTTTTAAAGTCTTCCCAGGTCAGCACTGAGTGGGTAAAGTGCTGTTCGGTTGGGGATCTGGGGCTAGGGGCTTGCACCATGGGCTGACCTGACACGGTTACGCATCCTCAACACAGGGAAAATCCATCGGGAAAATCACCCGCTCCGCCCCATCATACTGAAGCGGTTTCTGGGCTTGGGGTCGGATTGGGCGGGTCCTGGCACTTTACAGAATGTAATCTCCTGTCAAAAAATCAGTCTCACCAAAGCCTTAGACTTGTTACATTCTGGGCCACTGGGGAAATGTTGGGGTTTGCCACCCGCTCCCAGGGGGCTACTGGGGCAGGCGCGATCGCCCATCCCCTCACCCTTGCCGTTATTCACAGAGTGCCTCGCTGCGTCATGTTTCCTACCCATCGTCCCCGTCGTCTCCGCAGCCACCCCCAACTCCGTCGCATGGTGCGGGAAAACGTCGTTACCACCAATGACCTGATTTATCCCCTGTTTGCGGTGCCGGGGGAAGGCTTTGCCCAGGAAGTGAAGTCCATGCCGGGGGTGTATCAACTCTCCGTGGACAAAATCGTAGAAGAGGCGAAGGAGGTCTATGACCTCGGCATTCCCGCCATCATTTTGTTTGGCATCCCCGACACCAAGGACACCGACGCCACCGGGGCTTGGCACGACTGCGGCATTGTGCAAAAGGCCACCACGGCGGTCAAAGAGGCGGTGCCCGACCTGATTGTGATTGTGGACACCTGCCTGTGTGAATACACCTCCCACGGCCACTGCGGCTATTTGGAAACCGGGGACTTGACCGGGCGGGTGCTAAATGACCCCACCCTAGAGTTGTTGAAGAAAACGGCGGTGTCCCAGGCCCAGGCCGGGGCCGATATCATTGCCCCCTCCGGCATGATGGATGGCTTTGTGCAGGCCATTCGCGAGGGGTTGGATGGGGCTAATTTTCAAGACATTCCCATCCTGTCCTACGCGGCGAAATATGCCTCGTCCTATTACGGGCCGTTTCGGGATGCGGCGGAGTCTACCCCCCAATTTGGAGATCGCCGCACCTACCAGATGGATCCCAGCAACGGCACCGAAGCCCTGAAGGAAATCGCCCTGGACATGGCGGAAGGGGCCGACATGCTGATGGTGAAGCCCGCCCTGGCCTATATGGACGTGATCTGGCGGGTGAAGGAAGCCACAAATCTCCCCGTCGCCGCCTATAATGTCTCCGGCGAATACTCCATGGTGAAGGCAGCGGCCATGAATGGCTGGGTGGACGAACAGCGCATTGTGTTAGAAACCATGCTGGGCTTCAAGCGCTCTGGCGCGGACCTGATCTTGACCTACCACGCTAAGGATGTGGCCCGCTGGCTGGAGGCCACCAACCGTCTGTTTTAGCGTTTACCTTCCCGCGTCCAACCCCGCCAGGAAATACCCATGGATACCCCAGATCTGTTGCGATTGATGCACCCGGCGATCGCGATCGTCTG
Organism: Cyanobacteriota bacterium; assembly: GCA_027619675.1. Lineage (GTDB taxonomy): Bacteria > Cyanobacteriota > Cyanobacteriia > Phormidesmidales > Phormidesmidaceae > PCC-6406. Next base: position 510 of record JAQCHG010000546.1, on the reverse strand, counting down.
GGTGCTGCCCCTAGTGGGCATCGCCACCCGCTATGCCCTACAAACCCGCGAACGGCGACTGGCGGCCAAGGCCAAGGTAAAGACCAAGCTGCCCCCCACCATCGGGTTAGAGCATGTCACCATGGGTCGCTGGTTGGCCGCCTCGGTGATTGGGGTGGCGATTCTAGGGTTGGCCCATCCCATCCTCAAGCATTTGGTGAAAAATCAGGTGTGGGCGACTAACCCTGGCCAAGTGCTGTTCAGCGTTGCCCTCTTGGGGCTCACCATCGCCACCACGATGCTGCTGTACCGAGCCCGCAACCAGCGCTGGCGGGCCACCTTTGCCACCCTCACCGCCACGGGGCTGATCGTCTTGGGCTGCCAAGATGGGGTCTTTCGCCGCAGCAATGAGTGGTTTGTGTCCCACTACTACTACGGTTTGCTGGTGGCGATTTTGATGGTGATTTCCGTGGCCACCCTACCGGAGATCTACCGCTCCCCGGCTTGGCGACGGGCACATATTTTCTTTAA
>JAQCHG010000545.1 GCA_027619675.1 Cyanobacteriota bacterium | reverse complement strand
TGAAAGGCGGTGCCCAAGAGTTCCCCTATTCCTATATGAAGGACATGGTGGCGGGGAACTATCGCCTGCCCTGGGAAGATGAGGTGGTCTACACCGATGGCACCTCCTGTGGTTTCTCGACCCCAACTCGCGAATATCAAGGGGAAGAAATGCCCAGTGCCCCGGCGGAGGTGTAGTTCTAGGAGTCCAACGTCACTCAATACTCAATCAACCCAGGGTGCAGACGCCTGCGCCCTGGGTTTCTAGATAGGGTGGAGCCTGATGGCGTCAGTCCTGCTGATTTATGGGGATGTCTGGACAGGATCGGTTTCTGCGTTGACTGCGGACATGACCCGCTGCACCGCCTGCTTTTTGAACAGTTCGTCATCGTCGTTTGGGGGTGCCGAGGAACCGTCAGAGGCGGTTGTCGTCCCTAGCAAACTGGTTTCTAAGGCTTGCATGGCGGCATCGGCGGCAGCATTGGGCTGAACCATCGCGGGTTTAGCGGAGGGTTGATCAGCTTGGGCTTCCTCTGCAACCGGGGCGGTGGCTTCAGTGGTGACCTCAACCGAGTCCGCCTCGGCGGTCGTTGGGGTTGCTGTTGCTGAGGTTGTGGTCGGTGGTGTTGCCTTAGTCGAGGCGGTGGGCTGGGGCTTAGGGGCGTCCCCTTGAAGTTGGGGATCTGGAGAGGGGGCTAATTCCGCCTGATCGGCGGTGGGTGGGGCTTGTGAATCTGGGGTTTCCTTGGGGGCGGCACTGACCCCAGGTTCGCTGGCGGGGTTGGGCTTCATGGAAGCGGATGGGGGGGCGGTTTCAGTGGATTTCGCCTCAGTGGATTTCGCCTCAGTGGATTTCGTCTCAGTTTTTTTGACGGCGGTGGGTACTGGGGTGTCATCATCGGCAACATCATCGGCGGCGGTGGCCTGGGGGCGATCGCCAATCCCCCCAGGGGTTCCCGCTGTGGGTGCAGGCTCCTCAGCAGCTTCCACGGTGGAGGGCAGCGCTTCCGTTGCCGTGGCCTCCGGCAGTACTTCCTTCAGATCTGGGATGGTGAGGCGATCGGGAACGCCTTGCTCAATTTGGGGCGGCTCCGGTAAAGGCGACATGGGCTGGGGCGAGGAGGACGCGCAGCCGGTAGCGGCCATCAGGAGGGTGACCGCGAGGGCGATCGCCCAGCCTTTACCCCAGTTCCCAAAGCGGGTTGAACAGCGAAAAAATCCCATAGTGCAGATGAAAGCCATAGACAACTGACTATGGCTTAACAAATTCGGGTTAGGGACGGCTTAAGGTCAGGCGATGTCCACCTCAACCTCCCCTCCCCCCAGGAGATAGTGCTGTTATCAAGGACAGTCACTTATTGAGAGTGATTGTATGGAGCAATGGGCGAAAGGCCACGCTCTCAGGCCGCTTCTACACCCAGAAAGCGGTGACCATAATCCAGACTCTATGGCTATCGCCAAAAGTATCGAGGGGCGTGACCACAGCGTAACAGGGCTTTAAGGGGTGCAACCTTCCATCAAGCTTTATCACGGCGCGATCGTCCGTTATCCCAACGCTCGTGGATCCTGTTATTAATGAGAGTGGATTTTATTAAGACACGAGATTGCTTCACCCCTAATCTACACAGCGGTCTTCACCTGCCCCCCTGTCAGGCCAGACCCTGGTTAAGGTCCTAATGGGAATAATTCTCTACCCTGGTTGTCTTCCTCAGAATGGCATAGGGAGCGTTGGGGATAACGGTCAAGGGTTCTGAGTCACCGGGAGGCGATGACCTGCCCCAGCAGGCTGAACCAGTTACCACCCTGATTATCCCCGTAAATCTGGGGAATCAGGTAAACACAACGACCATCACCTCAAGCTCAATATCGAGCGCTATATAGCTTTTAAGTGATAGAGTTTATGATGCCTGCCGCAAGGGGGCGTGCCTTAGGGTGAGATTGAATCCCATTAAATCCGTTCAAGTCTGTTCAGGTCTGTTCCAATCAGATCTGCTGACCCCGATGATCTATGGAGGCCGCTATGGAGCCCATTGCTAACACCTTCCTCGATGCTGCCCAAGGGTGGCCCATTACATTTCTGGGGGGCAGTGCTGATCTCCAGGAGGACGCTGTGGCAACCCCTCGGGAATCGGGGACCCGCGTCGAGGCTTGCTTGCCCTTAGCCATGACCCAAGGGGGCGATCGCGTGTGGGTCACCCAGATCAAGGGGGGGCATCGCATGGTGCGCCGCCTTACGGATTTAGGCATCGTACAGGGCGCAGAAATTACGGTAGTCAACCGCACCGAGAGCGGTTCTGTGATTGTGGGTCTGCAAGGCTGTCGCATAGGTTTAGGCGCAGGGATGGCCCATCGGGTCATGGTGACTACGGTGCAGCAGGAGGTATCGCGTTCGACGGTGGCAACACCGTCAACGCCTGACGTAACCGATGGGCTACGCATGACAACATCAACCCTGACTTTAGGAGCCTTAGCTGTGGGCCAATCAGGCCGCATCCACGGCTATGAACCGGGCTGCCGCGCCTATCGCGGCAAACTTTTGTCCATGGGGTTAACCCCCGGCACCCATTTCACCGTGACCCGCCAAGCCCCCATGGGCGATCCGGTGGAAATTGAGGTGCGGGGCTTTAAGCTCAGCCTACGCCGGGGCGAGGCTGCCGCATTACGGGTAGAAACCCTGGAGGCTACATCATGAGCACTCTCACCATTGCCCTCATTGGCAACCCCAACTGTGGTAAAACCACCCTCTTCAATGCCCTAACAGGGGCCA
>JAQCHG010000544.1 GCA_027619675.1 Cyanobacteriota bacterium | reverse complement strand
TCTCCCTCACTCCCCCTCTCCCCCGACGGATTAACCCAGCCAGAACCATGACGACGATTCAGAACATCGACCCCAACCAAACCAGCGTGGAATCGAAGGGAATTCCCTGGAAGAAGGTGCTGCTCTACGGCGCGATCGCCCTAACGGTGATCTTCAGCCTGGGGCCACCCATGTGGGAGGTGCTGACCTCCATTAAGACCAATGAGGCCATCACCGCCGATTCAGTGGTTTACTTCCCCAACTGGAGTCAGCTCACCCTGGGGCACTACGTCGATCTGTTTCGGCGCAATCAGTTTTATATCTACATTCTCAACAGCGCCCTGGTGGCGATCGCCTCCACCGCCCTGTGTTTGGGCATTGGTGCCCCCGCCGCCTACGCCCTGGCCCGGTTGCGGATTCCCGGCGAACGCATTGTGCTGGGCTGCGTGCTGGTGGTCACCCTGTTCCCCTACATCCTGCTGTTCCTCGGATTGCTGGAACTGGTGCAAATGACGGGGCTAGCCAACAACTACCTGGCCCTGATCATCCCCTACACCGCCATTAACCTACCCCTCACCATCCTGACCCTGCGTAGCTTCTTTCAGCAGTTGCCCAAGGATCTGGAGGATTCCGCCAAGGTGGACGGCTACAACACGGTGCAAATGCTGTGGCAAATCGTGCTGCCCATGACCCTACCCGCCCTGGTCACCACGGGGATCTTGGCCTTTATCTTTGCCTGGAATGAGTTCATCTTTGCCCTCACCTTCATCACCCGTGAGTCGATGAAGACCATTCCCGTTGCCGCCGCCCAACTGGGGGGCACCAGCCTGTTTGAAATTCCCTACGGTCCCCTGGCTGCCGCCACCGTGGTTGGCACCCTGCCTCTGGTGGTGATGGTGTTGTTCTTCCAGCGCAAGATCGTTCAGGGCTTAACGGCAGGCTCCGTCAAGGGTTAGGGCCATTCAACCCGAACAAGCTTCGCCTGCCTTGGAGGCTGTCCACCCATCCACCCAAATCCTCCCACCAGATCTTCCCACCCTTCAGAGAATCCGCAATCCAAAATCCGCAATCCAAAATCCACAAAAACCATGGCTAAACTCGAACTCCAAAACCTAACCAAGGCCTACAGCCGCAAGGTCGTGCCCGTGAAGGAACTGAGCCTCACCATTGAGGACAATGAGTTCTTGACCCTGGTGGGGCCGTCCGGTTGTGGTAAGTCCACGATTCTGCGGTTGATCGCGGGGCTAGAGCAGGCGACCCAGGGCCAAGTTCACATTGGTGGCCAGGATGTGACCCCGCTGGCACCGGGCGATCGCAACATCGCCATGGTGTTCCAAAGCTACGCCCTGTATCCCCACATGACCGTGTACGAAAACATGGCCTCGGGGCTGAAGCTGCGGGACATGGGGGCGGGGGAAATCCAAAAGCGCATCCAGGATGCTTCCAAGGTGCTGGGGTTGGATCATTTGGGCGATCGCCGTCCCTCCCAACTGTCCGGTGGGCAGCGGCAGCGGGTGGCCTTGGGTCGTGCCCTGGTGCGGGAGCCAGATGTGTTCTTGCTAGACGAACCCCTCAGTAACCTAGACGCCCTCCTGCGGGAGCAGGTGCGGGCGGACCTGAAGCAAATTTTTGAGCGGCAAAAGTCCCCGGTGGTCTACGTTACCCACGACCAAACCGAGGCCATGACCCTCTCTAGCAAAGTGGCGGTGCTGAGTGAAGGCTACCTGCAACAGTTGGGCACCCCCAATGAGATTTACCGCACCCCCGCCAACCGCTTTGTGGCGGGCTTCATTGGCAGCCCTCAAATGAACCTGCTGAACCTAGAGCGGGTGGGGGACACGGTGCTGCTCGGTGATTTCAAAGTCAACCTGCCGGAAGCAGCCCGCACCAAGGGCGCTGTGATTATGGGCATTCGCCCCGAGCATGTGCGCCTGCCCGAGGAGGGTGACACGCAAACCATTCGCGGTGACGTGTTCCTCGTAGAAAACCTGGGCATGAGTGACTTGGTCAGCTTTCGGGTCCATGGAGACGAGAATCTGGTGATTCGCAGCCTGATCCCTGCCGATGCCACCTGGAGCCGGGAAAATATTGAGCTAGCCCTACCCCCCCAAACGATCCACTGGTTTGATGGCGAGACCGAAGCCCGGTTGGATTAGGGGGTTGTCAATGCTAAAAATCCCGCAATCAAGGTCCCTGGCGGATCTCACCGGATCATGATCGCCCTGACTCTACCGAGGCTTCCTGGGGCTTTCGTTGGGCTGTGCGAGTCCGGTTTAGGGGCAATTGGATCACAAATTCGGTCCCTTCCCCTGGGGAAGAAATGCACTCTAGATGGCCTTGATGGCGTTCTGTGATGATTTGGTGGCTGATGGACAAGCCCATGCCCGTACCTTGACCGATTTCCTTGGTGGTGAAAAAGGGATCGAAGATCTGGTGCTGCACATCCGGGGAGATGCCGAAGCCGTTATCCGCGATCGCAATTTGCAACCATCCATCCTCTAGCACCCGAGTACTCAACGTAATCTGATAGCTATCCCCTCCCCCCCCTGCGGATGACGGATTGCTCTGGACCTTCGTGTCTAAAGCATCTAGGGCATTCGTCAAAATGTGCATAAACACTTGGTTGAGCAGCCCGGCATAGCATTCGATAATGGGCACCTGACCGTAATTCTTGACCAAGGTGATTTCCGGCCTGTCTTCATTTGCGCGCAGCCGATGGCTCAGCAGCATGAGCGTACTTTCTAGACCTTGATGAATATCAACGGACTTGAT
>JAQCHG010000543.1 GCA_027619675.1 Cyanobacteriota bacterium | reverse complement strand
CAGCAGCCCCAACCCCAACAGCAGCGACATCGTTCCCAGCACCGTATAGACGGGCAAACTGACGTGGATATCGGTATAGCTGGCCCCGTACACCACCCCCTGCTGGGAATACAAAATTTGATAGCGCCCCAACCAATGGCTCAAGCTGGTTGACAGCAGCAGCCCCCCACCTAATCCATAGAGGTGCCGCTGCTGGGCTGGGGTAAAGCCCAAAAACCGTCCCTGGCTGAGGCTATTACCCGCCAGCAGATACACCAGGGTGACGCTCACCAGGGCAAAGAAAATCAGGCTGACGCCCCAAAACAGTAGAACTTCCAGGCAGGGCAGCCGCAACACATAGAAGCTAATGTCCCGACCAAAGAGGGGATCAACCCGGTTAAAGGGAACCGGGTTCAGGGCTGGTAATACTTTGGTCCATTGCTCTGCCAGCACCCCTCCTAAACCGATACTGGTGACCCAAGCCGCCAGGGTGACGCTAAAACGGGGCACCAGCAGCAGGGCGATCGCCACCACCGCCACCGCCACCAACTGCCAAGGCTGGGCCAGCACCCCCGTTACCAAAGCCTGGATGGCCGCTGGTTTTGCCCACAGCGGCAAAGGCGGGGTGGGGTTGTAGACGGAGGCGTTCCAGGACCAATAGCTGCTAAAGACCTGCCCCAAATACAGCAGTTGCAGGCTGATTAACAGGCATAAGCCAAAACTGAGACTAAGGAGCGATCTCAGCCCTAACCCCGCCCGCCCAGCCTGGGACTGGGGGGAAGCTGACAACTCCGAAGCCATGATGGCAGGCAACCTATAGGCCCACCAGAGGTTACCGCCCAAGAGTATCAAGCTGATTAGGGCTCCTAGGATCCCTAACAGCAGTTGACTACCAATGCGTAGACGAAAGGCCCCCCAATGGCCCACATCCACAAACCACAGGCCCTCAGCGCCCACATAAAGGCCCACCTGAACCAATAAGGCCACCAGCAGTAGGGCCATTACCCAGGGCCAACCGCCCCAACTTCGCAGCGCTTTTTCCCACATGCCTGCATTTTAATTGTCTACCCTCCCCAAGGAGCGTATCTAAGATGGGCAGAAACCATAACCGCGCCTAGGGACGGTAACACCGCTTGCCCAACACCGCTACCCAGTTGAGGGCATTGGCTGGAATCGATCACAGTCCCTGGGGGCAACGCCTGGTATCCAAACCAATCTGGCCCCCTTGCCATTAGTTCAGTTGAGAAGGGGTATTGGGCGAAATCACGTCCGATAGGGGCAAGGTGCGATCGCCCTGCGCCTGTCGATACCCCAACCATGCCAAACCCATGACCACGGTCCCCATAAAGGTGATCAGGGCTAGGGATATCCAAATCTGCTGCCGAGTTTGGCGGGCCATTTGGCGACAAACGGACTCATAGGCAGGATGTTGAATGATAGGCGGCTCATCACGCATAAACACATTCCCTCAAGGGCACCGATGGCATGATGTGGATCGCCCCAATCCTATAGCAGTGTGGCCGTATTTACCCCTAGATTCTCTTTTGGACAGCATTCAAAACCCCTATGATCGCAGATTAGCCCAACCATTAGTCAAAGCCCAGGGGGCTATGGCATGGGTGCCTGAATACCAGGGGGATCCAGGGCCAGGCCTAACCTGCCGTTGGCCCCATCGATATGGATCCATCTGGATCCATTGCCAACTCACCCCGGTAACCCATCCCAAGCATGATGGCAGGTGAAGAGATGTCGTCAACTGAAGAGGGAGATGTTAGCCTATAAGGAGCTAGTTTTCGGTAGAGTACGACTTGTTTCAGATTCAATTTTCGAGTTCAGTGACAGGTTCATCGCCGTTTAACCCGCTAGTACGTTCCGTTTGATTCACAGGTAGATGAACCTATGTCTATTTACGTTGGCAATTTGTCCTACGATGTTACCCCTGAAGATCTAGAGCAGGTCTTCAAAGAATATGGTGAGGTTAGCCGGGTTAGCCTCCCCACCGACCGGGAAACCGGACGCCCCCGAGGGTTCGCTTTTGTTGATATGAAAGCTGAAGCCGAAGAAGATAAGGCCATTGAAGCTCTAGATGGTGCCGAGTGGATGGGCCGTGACATGCGCGTCAATAAGGCTCGTCCTCGGGACGATAGCCGCAAAGGCGGCGGCGGCGGCGGTGGCCGGGGAGGCAATGGTGGTGGCGGCGGCTACCGTCGTTCTTCCTGGTAAGACGCCTAAGGCTGGGGCGATCGCCCTAGATAGTTAAGTAATAAGTAAAAAGGGGAGCGGTTCAACCGCTCCCCTTTTTGCTGTTTTCTACTGTGACTGCCACAATTGCGAATGCTGCGAATGCCAACGGGTCTACAGAAACTGGGTGTAGTCCTGGCTGAGGAATAGCGCCCGTTCCGCATTGCGGCGACGCACCAATCCCTGTAGGGTACGCCCGCCCGCTTTCACCCAGCGGGGAAATTCATTGGCGGCCCCGGTGTAGTCACCGCTGTTCAACAGCCGCCGCATGGTGGAGTTTTGAAACGCCCCCAGCCCGACGTTGAAGGCAAAGGACACCAGGGCTGAGAATTGGTTGCTGTTGAGGGTGACGCTGACGCGATCGCGAATCCCCTGCTCAAACTTCCGCAGATCCCGCTTGAGAATCTCTTCCGCCTGGTCTTCGGTGATGCGCATCCCTGGTGTCACTTCTGGTGGCCCCGCCATAGAGGTATGACCATAGCCGATGGTCCATACCCCCACGGAATCTTGATAGGCATCCAACCTGCGACCCTCAAA
>JAQCHG010000542.1 GCA_027619675.1 Cyanobacteriota bacterium | reverse complement strand
CCCACCCAAGGAAACGGTTGGCAAACTTACGCCGCGCTGGACTAGGGGGACGCGAGGAACCGGGCGATCGCCACCACCAGGGGACTCAGCACCAAGGCGGGTAAAAAGGACGCCACTCGCACCACCGCTACCCCCAGCAGCCCCAACCCCAACCCGATAATCATCATCCCCCCCACCGCCGTGGTCAGCAGAACGCGGGGGTCGGTGGCCGGGTCAGGAATCACCGTGGTCAAGATCCCCGCCAGCAGGGACAGGCCCCCCTGCACCAGCAGCACCGTCAGGGCGGAGAACCCCACCCCCAGGCCATAGGTGCCCGTTAGGGCGATCGCGGCAAAGCCATCCATGGTGGCCTTGAGGGTGAGCAGGGCATCATCCCCCGACAGCCCATTATTCAAACTGCCGATGATGGTGAGGGGGCCAATGCAAAACAGCAGACTGGCGGCCACAAACCCCTCCGTAAAGCGCCCGCCCCCCTTCACCTGGCGCTTCAGCACATCCCCCAGGGCCAGCAGCCGGGTTTCCACTTGCAGCCATTCCCCCAGCAGGCCCCCCGCCACCAGGGCCAGCAGCCCCAAAATGATGCCGTCCAGGGGGCCAGCCTCCACATCGCTAAAACTGCGGGTCATGGCAAAGCCAATCACCAGGGTCAGCAACCCCACCGCCTGGGTGATGATCTGCTGCATATTCCCCGGCAGGCGGTGGCGCAACCACAGGCCCAGCCCTGTTCCCACCAACACGGTCGCCACATTCAACCAGGTGCCGCTGGTGCGCGCCCAAAAGCTCAGCATGGCCTGTCCTTTCCCCCATCCCTGACTGTGGATACCTGTCTAGCTTCCAGCATTTTGGGACGGGGGCGGCAGGGGCTATTTCAACTGGCCCGATCGCAGAATGCTGACCACCAACCACAGACCCAAAAAGGTGGCGGCGGCGAACAGAATATTGCTCAAAATCACCCCTTGGGAGGACTGCTGGCTGGTGGACACGATCGCCGCCCCAATGATCAACGCCGCCACCACCGTACTGAAGGAGCGGCGGTTGGCGGCATTGTCGATGCTGCGGCGCAGCCCATCTAGATCCTGAATTTGTAGGTTCCACTTCAGGGTTTCAGAACTCATGCGCTCTAGCAAAAAGGCAAACTGCCGGGGGGATTCTAGGGACAGGTTGCGGAACTCCAGCCCGGTGCGCAGCAGGGTTTGCAGGGGATCATCCCCAATCAACTGCTTCCGGAACAGATCCGCCATCAGGGGCTTGATTTCCTCCAGCAGGTTCACCTGGGGGTTAAACTGGCGGGCCGCTCCCTCCAAGTTGGCCATGGACTTGGTGAATAGACCAATGTTGGCGGGCCAGCGCAAATGGTTGTTGGTGCCCGCTTCGAGAATTTCGCCAAACACCTCAGCGGTGTTGAGGTTCTCTAGCCGCAGGCCATAGTAGCGGCCCATCAGGCGGGTGAAATCACTCTCCAGTTTGGAAACGTCCGTGGGTTCTAGGGGTTCCGTCAGCTTCAGGGTGAGTTGGGTGCAGCGCTGGGCGTCGGAGTTGGCGATCGCCAGCACCATTTCCGTCATCACGGCGCGGGTGCGGGGATCCAGTCGCCCCATCATGCCGCAGTCCAACAGGGCCACCCGGTCATCCTGCAGGTAGAACATGTTGCCGGGGTGGGGATCCGCGTGAAAAAAACCATCCACAAAATACTGCTGAAAAAAGGCCCGAAACAGCAGGGTGGTAATCTCCTCCCGGCGGGCAGCGGCCCCCTCCTCCGAGGAGGTGACGATGGCGCTTTTGAGGATGGGGGTGCCCTCCAGCCATTCCATCACCAGCAGTTTAGAACTGGTCAGATCCCACAGAATTTCAGGCACGACGATTTGGTCAGGATCAAACCAGGGGCTCTTGCGCAGGTTGCGCCGCAGCGAATCGGTGTATTCCGCCTCGGTGCGAAAGTCCAGCTCCGCCCGAATCGCATCGCTAAATTCCTCCGCCAGATCCAGCACGTTGTAGCGCTGGCCAAACTGGGTGGCGGACACCAACCGGGCCACGTCGCGAATCAGGGCCATATCCCGCTCCACCAGCTCCTCGATGCCCGGTCGCTGCACCTTCAGGGCCACCGAGCGGCCATCCTTGAGCACCGCCTTGTGGGTTTGGCCGATGGACCCCGCCGCGATCGCGCTGTAGTCCAGCTCCGCAAAAATCTCCTCCGGGGGTTGGGGCAGGTGCTGGCGGATGAAGGGTTCCATCTGCCCCGCAGGCACCGGGGGCACGGTGGACTGCAAACTGCTGAGGGCGTCAATGTATTTGCCGGGCAGCAGGTCAGGGCGGGTACTCATCAACTGGCCCAGCTTGATGTAAACCGGCCCCAGTTCCGTCAGGATATTCCGCAGCACCTCCGGCGTGGGGATGTCAGGCTCATTGGCCTTGCCCCCCGTCAGCAGTTGCCGCATGTAGTCCCAGCCGTTGCGGAAGACAACTTCAACGATTTCCCCTTGGCGTGACATGCTGGACGGCACGAGCATGGAACCTCCGAAATAACGGTTGGATAGATGGTAGACGTTGCGGCCTCTGACCCAGAACGCCCGCAGTCACACCGATCAACAAGGGGCCTAAGCCCCTTGCCCCGACGCAATGCTAAGGGTCCGGGAGCAGGTTACGGCCCTCCCCATTGATTGTGCATACGCCCCTGTCGGTTGGCGGTCGCGCCCACTACGGGCAGGTTACAGGGCCAATTCTGGGATGGCATCTAGCGGTGGGATGGCATTCAGCCCCTC
>JAQCHG010000541.1 GCA_027619675.1 Cyanobacteriota bacterium | reverse complement strand
TCCATCAACCCTTGGCCAACGGCGGCGGCCAGGGCGGTAAAGCGTTGACGGCGCTGGGGTAGGGCCGTGGCGGCGGCGGGTTCCTCTAGCAGCACCAGCAATCGCCCCTGGTGTACCCGGCTGTGGATGGTGCCCATGCCCGAGGCGATCGCCCCCTGAATGCGGGTTTCTAGGGCAACGAGAAAGGCGTCAAAGGGGGCGGGAGAAACAGGGGAGGTCATGGTGGTGGGGTGAGCCGGGGAGGTGCAAGCACAGGCAACGCCGCGATCGGCCAGCCAGGGAAATGATCCCCATGACTGCCCAACATCCTAGGTATCCTAGTGCAAGATGTGAGAACTGCAAGCCCAGAGGGGTTAGGGATTTGGGATTGCGGGTTATTGGATGGCCGCTTAATGCAAGGAGTTTGAAGCGCCCCCTGCCGTGGGATCTGGGCCGCTTCCCCTGAAGGTATGGAAATTTTAATCGTCGAAGATGAGCTTGAAATTGCCAATCTCATCAAGCTTTACCTAGAAAAAGAAGGCTTTACCTGCCACCTCTGCCGGGATGGGATCCAGGCCCTCACCCTAGCCGCCCAGGTGCAGCCGGATGTGATGGTGCTGGACTTGATGCTGCCGGGGTTAGATGGGCTGGAGGTGTGCGCCCGCATCCGCCAGCAGCCAGGGGCAAAGGATCCCTACATCCTGATGGTCACCGCGCGGGGGGAGGAGGTGGATCGCATCGTGGGGCTGTCCACCGGGGCCGATGACTATTTAGTCAAGCCCTTTAGTCCCCGCGAGTTGGTGGCGCGGGTGCGGGCACTGCTGCGGCGCAGCCTGCGCCAGGGGGGCCAGTCGCCCCAGTACCAGAGCCCCCACTTTCAGGTGGATCCCAGCCAGCGCACCGCCACCCGTCTGGGCCACAACCAACCGCCGGAAGCCCTGAATTTGACCACGTTGGAATTTGACCTCCTGGCCACCTTTGTCAGCTATCCAGGGCGGGTGTGGACCCGCACCCAACTGATTGAGCGGCTGTGGGGGGATGATTTCTACGGCGATGAGCGGATTGTGGATGCCCACATTGCCCGTCTGCGGAAAAAAGTGGAGCCTGATCCCTCCCAGCCCAGCTTCATCAAGACGGTGATTGGGGTGGGCTACAAGTTTGAGGATGCCCCCGACCCGGAGGCCGATGCCCAGTCGGATGCGCTCCATGGCTAAGGGCGCACGTTCCAGCAAACCCAACCTGCGCGATCGCCTGTTTTGGTCCCAGATGCTGGTGCTGGCGATCGGCATCGTTTCCGTGGCCACCATTGGCGGCCTCTATTCCCCTCGATTAATGGTGGTGTACCTGCAACGGATTGAGTCCCCCAACCTGCGGGTGGCCCAGGTGCGAACCCAGTTGGTGAAGGGCTTTCACTTTGCCTGGTTGCGCAGCATGGCCTGGGCCGGGCTGCTGGGGGGCATGGCTGCCTGTGGAGCCAGCTATTGGCTCTCCCGCCGCATTGTGCAGCCCCTACTAGAAATGGAGGCGGTCACCCAGGAGTTTGCCGCGGGTCACCTGGACCGCCGCCTGCCCGCCTATGAACTCAAGGAACTGACCCAACTGGCCCAGAGCGTAAACCAGATGGCCACGGACCTGGCGGGGGTTGAACAGCGGCGGCGGGAACTGGTCAGTGACCTGTCCCACGAGTTACGCACCCCCCTCACCATCCTCAAGGGCTATCTGGAGGGGTTGGCCGATGGCACCGTCACGGGGGATGCAGACCTCTACGATCGCCTCAGCCGGGAAACCAGTCGCCTGCAACGGTTGGTAAATGACTTGCAGGAGCTGTCCCAACTGGAGGCGGGGTACCTGCCCATTCATCCCCGCCCGACGGCGGTACCACCCTTGTTGGCCTCCCTCATCGCCCGGTTTCAAGACCAGCGCCTGCCGGAGGACCCGGTGCAGTTGGTCCTAGACTGTCCCGCCGAATTGCCGCCGATGGCGCTGGACCCAGAGCGCATTGAGCAGGTGCTGGTGAACTTACTGGCCAATGCCCTGCGCTACACCCGCCAAGGGAAGGTGACGGTCTCCGCATGGGTGGATAAGTCTCGGTTGTGGATAGCGGTGGCGGATACGGGGCCAGGGATTGCCCCAGAGCATCTCCCCCAGGTGTTCGATCGCTTTTGGCGGGCAGACCGTTCCCGCGATCGCGCCAGTGGCGGCACGGGTATCGGCCTCACCATTTGCCGTCGCCTGGTGGAACTCCACGGGGGCCGCATCGAAGTGGAGAGTGCCGTGGGGGCAGGCAGCACCTTTCGGTTCTGGTTGCCCAGAAATACCGAGCCGCCATCCTCGGGTGAGCGTGTACAGTTGAGGTGACTGCGGCCTAACGGGGTTGCCTCAGCAGGCCGCAACGTTCCCTGACCTTTTCCAAACCATGGCCACCTACGACTCCCCCCCCGATTTGGCCGCCTATCGTGCCAGTCCTCTACGGGATGCCCGGCGTCACTCCCTGCACCGGGCCGGGCACCTGTTTCGCGATCGCTATCGGGTGGTGCGGGTGCTGGCCGCTGGGGGGTTTGGCATCACCTACCTGGCCCAGGACGGGGCCATCCCTGGTAGCCCCCTGTGTGTCATCAAACAGTTGTGCCCCAAGGTCAGCAACCAGCTCGCCCTAGAGCGGGCTAAGCGCCGCTTTCGCCAAGAGGCCCTGATGCTGTCCCGCCTGGGCAGCCATTCCCAAATTCCTCGGCTGCTGGACTATTTCACCGTGAACCAAGAGTTCTACCTGGTGCAGGAGT
>JAQCHG010000540.1 GCA_027619675.1 Cyanobacteriota bacterium | reverse complement strand
TCCTGCGATCCTCATTCTTTCGTTCTAAATACCCAATGTGCCAGTTGAGAGGGCGGAATGTCGGTTCTAGGGTGCGTCACCAAATTTTGGCCATCGACAAGCAGAACCCAGGCAGGTCTGGATCGCCGTTTACCTGGTCGGGATTCTCCAGGACTGCGGGGTCTTGGTTGGGGCGGTAAATATAAACGCTGCGGCTTTTGCGATCGATCAGCCAACCCAGAGACACGCCGTTATCGATGTATTCCTGCATTTTTGCCTTCAGCCCCATTAAGGTATCGCTGGCCGATCGCAGTTCAATCACAAAATCGGGGCAGATCGGTGCAAACGAGCCCTTTTCCGCCTCGGTGAGGGTATTCCACCTGTCGGTCTTAATCCAGGCAGCATCGGGGGAACGGGTGGCCCCGTTGGGCAGCGTAAACCCAGCGCTAGAGTCAAAACCGAGCCCCGTCCCATCCTGCTCAGCCCAAATCCCCAACTGCACCGCCAGATTAAAGTTACGGTTTCCGGTGTCCGCAAAAGCCGGTGGCATAATCACCACATCTCCATTCGCTGTCCGTTCAATGCGGAGGTCTCGATTGGCTTGGCAAAAGGCATAAAATTCCTCGCGGCTCATGGGAGCGATCGCCGGTAATGACACCGTCATCGGCGTTGTTTCAGATTGGATTAAGAGGGTGGTGACCATAGCCGGATTGCCCTGTGCCAAAACGTGCAAGTGCCTTTAATTTTAGTGCGCCGCCCCCGCAGGCGTGAACCCGCCCGCTATTCTAGAAAAGCTGTTCTAAGAGCCTGAGCCCGATGGAACCCATTCATGTGATCGGTGGTGGCCTCGCCGGGACCGAAGCCACCTGGCAAATTGCCCAGGCTGGGGTACCGGTGGTGCTCCACGAAATGCGACCCGAGCGGCGATCTCCCGCCCACCACAGCGAGCATTTGGCCGAGCTGGTGTGCAGCAACTCCTTTGGGGCGCAGTCGAGCGATCGCGCTGCGGGCTTGCTCCATGAAGAATTACGGCAACTGGGCTCCGTGGTGATTGGCAAAGCCGACCACCATCGGGTCCCCGCTGGCGGGGCATTGGCCGTGGACCGAGGGTACTTTAGCGCCGACTTGACCACCACCCTGGCCCAGCACCCGCTCATTGAGCTGCGGCGAGAAGAGATGCAAACCATTCCGACCGATGGGATTACCGTGATCACCACCGGCCCCCTCACCAGCGACGCCCTCTCGCTAGCCCTGCAAGAGTTCACCGGGCAAGCCTACATGAGCTTCTTTGACGCGGCCAGCCCGATCATCGTCGGCGACAGCATCAACCGCGAGATTGCCTTCATGGCCTCCCGCTACGATCGCGGCGAAGCCGCCTACCTGAATTGCCCGTTGAATCGGGAGCAATACCTGCACTTTTGGCAGCAGCTCTGCGCCGCAGAACAGGCCGAACTCAAGGACTTTGAGCGAGAGACCGCCAAGTTCTTTGAGGCGTGCTTACCGATCGAAGAGATGGCCCGCCGGGGGGAAGACACCATGCGCTATGGTCCGATGAAGCCGGTGGGGCTATTTGATGCCCGCTTCGGCCACTTCAAAGATCCCGATAACAAAGACAAGAAACCCTACGCCGTGGTGCAACTGCGCCAGGAAGATAAGGCCGGGAACCTCTGGAATATGGTGGGCTTCCAAACCAACCTGCGGTGGGGGGAGCAAAAGCGGATCTTTCAACTGATTCCAGGGTTGGAGCAGGCGGAGTTCGTACGCATGGGGGTGATGCACCGCAACACCTTCATCAACTCCCCCGAGCTACTCGGCCCCACCCTCCAGTTTCATCAGCGGCCCACCCTCTTGGCGGCGGGGCAACTGGTGGGCACCGAAGGCTATACCGCAGCGGCGGCGGGGGGCTGGTTGGCGGGTACCAATGCGGCGCGGGTGGCCCTGGGCAAACCCCCGGTGACCCTGCCGGTGACCACGATGATGGGAGCCTTATTGGATTTCATTAGCTCGGCTGAGCCCAAACACTTTCAGCCCATGCCCCCCAACTTTGGGATTATCCCGGCCCTAGCCAACCGCATTCGCAACAAGCAAGAACGGTATGGCCATTACCGCGATCGCAGCCTCGCTGATTTAGGTACCTGGATCCGCCAACAGGACCTGCCTATCTCAGCGATCGCTCCAGTAGCCAGTGCCTAGGATTTAGCGGCTGGATGCGTTGGCGACCGATGGGGGGGACTGTCCCGATCCGTGGGGCTGTTAACCCTCCTGTGGCGACACTTCAGGTTGCCGCTGCAACACAACCGATAGGTTATTTGCCGGCATGGGGATAACGGTTTTCAACCCAAAGCCATGGGTTGCAGCCACATCCACCACGGCTTCTAAGTCTCGAATCCCCCAGGCAGGGTTGCGCGATCGCAACGACTGATCAAACGCCTCATTACTCGGGGCAAACGGCTGCCCCGCCTGACGAAAGGGGCCGTACAAATACAACACCCCACCCGTTGGCAAAAGTGCCCCTGCCCCCGCGATTAATCCTTGGCAAGCAGCCCAGGGGGAAATGTGAATCATATTCATCGCCATGACCGCCATAAGGGGCGGTTGGCGATCGCCCTGTCCATGGAACCAGGCGGTCACAGTATCGGGCCAAGTTGGGTCACAGACGTCAAGCGCCAAGGGGGGATGCAGCGTCGTCGTGGGGGAGACCTGCTGCCAGGCGACAATGCTGGCCCGAGCCTCCGGGTCCAAATCACTGGGGAGCCAATGGCGGGGTTGCAACGGCGGGGCCATAA
>JAQCHG010000539.1 GCA_027619675.1 Cyanobacteriota bacterium | reverse complement strand
AGCCGCTCTACGGGAGCTCGCTAATCAAGTGAGACAGATTTTTCGCTTACTACAATGAATCAGCCCTGCGGGCTGCGCTGGGGGGGGGAAATGCTGGATCTTGATTTCCCATGCGCGAGGTGTCTAAGCAGGAGCCGGAAGGGATTGGGATTTAGAGTGTTGGCGTGAGCCTATGGTTCAGAATTTCAGGATTGCCAAACCCCTAGCCCAGCGCGGCGTAAGTTTGCCAACCATTTCCTTGGGTGGTGGAGATGGGGAGCATGGGAGATAGGGAGTCAGAAGGTAGGGTTATTCGCGCCAAGCTCAACTAGGGATTTGGCGAAGATGAGGCGATCGGAAAGCTCAAAGGCTAACTGGCGATAAACCGCTTGGGCACGGGTGTTGTGGGGTTCCACCACCAGATAGAGCATCTGGCAGCCTTGGGTGCGGCAGTAGTCTTCCACTAGGGCGATCAGGGCTTTGCCCCAGCCTTGGCCGCGATAGGGCGATCGCAGATACAGTTCATCCAAAATGGCATCTCGCCCGCCCGACTCTAGCCCAAAGCCAAAGCCCACCACGACATAGCCCGCCACCTCGGTCCCCACCATTACCAACCACGCCACCCCCAAGGTAGGGGTTTGCAACAAAGTCTCTAGGGCCTGCTGGGCCTTGGCGGCCACGAAAGGAATGCCGTCGTAGGCGTAGTATTCCGCCACTAGGGTCAGAAACGTGGCCTGGTTGGTGGCGGTGAGGGCGGTGAGGGAAAAGGGGGCAGCACCCATGGTGACGGAGGGAGGGGAGAGGGGACGGGAGGGGACGGTCAGCCCTGGGCGATCGCCCCTCGAAATTGCCCCAAACCCATCATCCGACCCGGAAAAGGTTCGGTATCCTTAAGGGCACCGTTAACCAGCCATTCAACAAGCACCGTTAAGGCACCGTTGGGGATGCAGTCGGCACTTTGCACTGGAGCAGCCGTCTGGATTCCAGTCATTTGAAATCCAATCAGCGGGGCGGAGGGAACGCCAAGTCATGACACCTATTCATCATGCAGTAAGAACCGGGGGCCTCGCGATCGCCCTGGGGCTGATAGCCGCCTTAGCCATCACTGAGGCCAGGGCAGATATAGGGCTAAAGCAGGTGGAAGAAACTACCCCCCCAGCGGCAATCCCCACGGAAACGGCAGCGGAGCGCTACACCCGTGCCATGTTGATTGGCTATGCCGCCGCTGAAGCCGGGGATTTCCACACCGCCTTGATTAACTTTCGGCGGGCTTTGGCGGCGCGACCGGGCGATCGCTACGCCCTCGCCGCGATCGCCAACATGGAAGCCTACATTGCTGTCGAGCGGGCAGAGGCCGCCAAACGCCAGCGCATTCTCGACTTACAGGGCATCTTGGCGGAGGCGGTGACGATCCGAGACTGGTCCTGCGCCGCTGCCTCCGTGGATGAACTGATCATGCTGGTGCCCCCCAACTCCCTAGAGCGGGCACAACTCGTCACCTATCGGGGCGAACTCTCTGGCTTTATCGAAGCCCGCGACACCGTCGAGAACTGGTCCACGGTGTGTCCTGGCTGGCTGTAGCCCCCCACAGTCTGGGTATCAATTTTGTCATGGTCATGTTAAATCCTCTGGGGTAATGGCGATGGCAGGCCCAAGAGTCGCTAAGATGCCACCTATGACCGCCGTTGGGGGGCGATCTTGCCGCCCATTTCCACCTGGCCACTTGCTGAGGGTGCCTGCTGCCATGAGTGATCCCGCCGACTTTGCCCCATCCCCCACCGATGATCCCGAACATCTCTCCAGCCTGAAGGCATTGGTGCAGCGGGTGATGGCCGATGGCAAAATTTCCCGTGAGGAAGCTCAGCAGTTGCGCACGGCCCTGTTTGCCGATGGTCAACTCACCCCCGATGAACTAGACGTGGTGCGTAAAGCCATGCGAGAGCTGTTAGGGGATAACCCACTGGAATTTGACTGGGATTAGCGCCCATGGCCCTATCCGTCCAAACGGGTAACAGTTACCCATTGGGGGCCACCGTCTATGACGGGGGCGTCAACTTTTGCCTGTATTCCAAACACGCTACGGGCATCGATCTGCTGCTGTTTGACAGCCCCGAGGCCCCCTATCCCTCCCACACTATTCATCTGGATCCCCGCCGCCATCGCTCCTTCCACTACTGGCATGTGTTTGTGGGGGGGCTCAAGGCGGGGCAAATCTATGCCTACCGGGCAGCAGGCCCCTATTTGCCGGGGGAAGGGCTGCGGTTTGACCCCACCAAGGTGCTGATTGATCCCTACACCTGCGCGGTGGTGGGGCAAGAACACTACGATCGCCAAGCCGCCTGCGAACCGGGGGAAAACTGCCCCCATGCCCTGCGGGGGGTGGTGGGCGATCGCCACCGCTACGACTGGGAAGGGGATATGCCCCTGGAAGTTCCCTATGCCAGCAGCGTCATCTACGAAATGCATGTCGGCGGCTTCACCCGCCACCCCAGTTCCGGCGTAGCCCCAGAAAAGCGAGGCACCTTTGCCGGGGTGATTGAAAAAATCCCCTACCTCAAATCCCTGGGGATCACGGCGGTGGAACTCCTGCCCATCCATGAATTTGATCGGGCGGACTCCCCCCGTGGGTTGAGCAACTACTGGGGGTACAGCACCCTGGCCTTTTTTGCCCCCCACCGGGCCTACAGTTCCCGCAAAGATCCCCTCGGGCCGGTGGATGAATTTCGGGACATGGTCAAGGCCCTGCACCGGGCGGGCATTGAGGTGATTTTGGATGTGGTGTTTAACCACTCCGC
>JAQCHG010000538.1 GCA_027619675.1 Cyanobacteriota bacterium | reverse complement strand
CAAGCGGGGGCTAGTGCTGTCAAGGTGTTCCCCATTACCGCCGTCGGGGGCGCGCATTATCTACGCCAGCTTCAGGGTCCCCTGGGGCAGATTCCTGTGATCCCCACCGGGGGGGTTAGCCAAGAGAATGGGGCAGCGTTATTGAATGCAGGGGCGATCGCGGTGGGGATCTCCAGCGCACTGTTGCCGTCTCCCCTGATCGCGGCTCAAGATTGGGCTGGGTTAACCCAGCGGACGCGACAGCTTTTGCACCACATTTTGACCGCAACCCTAGACAATGGTACGGATTCGGACCAAAACCTGCGATCGCTGCGGCTGTGAAGCGACAGTTCTCTATCGGGTTAAAACGGAAGCCTCGGGGCCATGGCACTTTCTCTGCGATCGCTGCTGGTCCCAGCTTGATCCCCACAGTCCCCACTACCGCTACGGCGGCACTTGGAAGGCCAAAAAGCGCCACTAAGCCCAGGCGCACTGTCCAAAGGCCCTAAAGAATTTGGGACAGGAATTTCTTCGTGCGATCTTCTTGGGGATTGTTGAAGAAGGCATCGGGGGTGTTTTCCTCCACCAGGACCCCGCCATCCATCAGTACCACCCGATCCGCCACCTCACGGGCAAAGCCAACTTCGTGGGTGACACAGACCATGGTCATGCCCTCACTGGCGAGGGTGCGCATCACGTCCAACACCTCCCGCACCATTTCTGGGTCTAGGGCTGAGGTGGGTTCATCAAACAGCATGGCCTTGGGCTGCATTGCCAGGGAACGGGCGATCGCCACCCGCTGCTGTTGTCCCCCCGAGAGCTGGCCAGGAAACTTGTGGGCCTGCTCCAAAATCCCGACCCGCTCTAGCAACTGCATGGCTACCTCTTGGGCCTTAGCCTTGGGCCAACGGCGCACCCAAATGGGGGCCAGGGTAACGTTTTGCAGCACCGTCAAATGGGGAAATAGATTGAACTGCTGAAACACCATCCCCACTTCCCGGCGGATGGCCTCGATATTCTTTAAATCGTGGGACAGCTTAATGCCATCCACCTCAATGCTGCCCTTTTGATAGGGTTCCAAGGCATTGAAGGTGCGAATAAAGGTGGATTTTCCCGAACCCGATGGCCCCATCACCACCACCACTTCGCCCCGGTACACCGTCAGGCTGACCCCCTTGAGGACGTGGAAACCGTTGTCATACCACTTCTCAACATCCTTCGCGATAATGACAGGCTCGCCACCAGCCTGATCAACGGGGGCCACATCGGTCTGAAACTGTGTCATGGATTTAATCTCTTCAAATCAATTCGGGGCAATGGGAAGGGGACTTAAGCTTAGGAGAATGCAGGGTTAGTAGCGCTACCCGCTCAACATCCCCCTAAAAAACATGGATTCATTGTGCCTTAAGGGTAAAAGAATCCAGCGGCAGACACTGTTAACTGTTACACGAACCGCCCTAACGGTCTGTATTCAGTTTTTCCTCCAGTTTGCGGCTGCCTAAGGACATGGCATAGCAGAAGATCCAGTAGATAACGCCAAGGAATAGATACACCTCCGCGTACCGTCCCAGGTAGGTGGGGTTGGCCAGAACAGAACGGCCTATCCCCAACAGTTCTGCCAAACCCACGATCGCCAGCAGCGTCGTGTCCTGAAATAGGCTAATGAATTGCCCCACAATGGCCGGAATGGCAATTTTCAATGCCTGGGGCAGCACAATTAGGGTCAGGGTTAAGGGCGTATTCAATCCCATGGAAGCCGCCGCCTCTCGCTGGCCTCGGGGGACGGCCTGCAACCCTGCCCGCACGTTCTCCGCTAGGTATGCCGCACTGAACAGTGCCAGGGCAATAATGGCCCGCAGCACCCGGTCAGGACGGGCACCTTCGGGCAAAAACAGCGGGATCATCACCTGCCCCATGAACAGGAAGGCCACCAATGGCACCCCCCGCACAATCTCGATGTAGGCGGTGGCAAGCCAGCGCACCAAGGGCAACGCGCTACGTCGCCCCAAGGCCATCAGTAACCCGAGGGGAAAGCAGAGGGCGATGCCGCTGACCGCTGCCAACAGCGTTAGCACCAAGCCTCCCCAGTCATTGGTGGAGACGGGCTCAAAGCCGAGGCCGCCGCCCACCAGCCACAGGGCCGCTAAATAGGAAATAAACCACAGCAGGGAAATGCCGCGCCCCAGCCCCTTAAAACGGCGGCCCAGTTCCCGACCTACCCAGGCCATGATGGTGACGATCGCCACCATCGGCAACAGAATGGCACTGCTGGGCCGCGTGGGGGGAAACGCGATGAAGAAGACGCAGACAACCGCTACCCCTGTTAGCACCGCTGGACTAAAGAGGCGAGACAGGTTGCGGGCAATGATGCCCCAAGAGAGCCCCGCGAGGGTACACATTATCCCCAACAGCACCCACACCCGCCAGTACAGTTCAGAGGGATAGGTGCCTGACATAAACAACCCCATATTGTTGGGGATGACCGCCCACTGGGCTTCGCTCAAGGCCCAGGTCAGCAATCGATAGCCCCCAAACCCCAGCACAGCGGCGATAATGACCGTCAGCAGACTGTTAAACCAGTCGCTGAAAAGGTTCTTGCGCATCCAGGCCACAGGCCCTGCGCTCACCACTTCGGGGGGAGCCGAAGACAACGCGTTTGGATTGGCAGTGGTCATGGGTTAGCGTTCCTTAAACTGCACTGCTCGGTTGAGCTGGTTCATTAACACGGTGATTAGTAAGCACATCACCAAGTAGGTGGCCATCAGCACCAAAAACACCTCCACCGGACGCCCGGTTTGGTTGTA
>JAQCHG010000537.1 GCA_027619675.1 Cyanobacteriota bacterium | reverse complement strand
CGCAGCGGCTCCGAAGGAGCAACGAAGTCGTGGGCTTTGCCGCCCCAGCGGGGCTAGGAGGGAGTCAGAAGGTAGGGTTATTCGCGCCAAGCTTAACTAGCCCTGGGGATCTCCGGGTGCGGTGGCGGGATCACAGGTGCCCCCGAGGCCGTTAACGATGACACAGGTATTGGAAACCAGCATGGTTTGCAGGGTGTCTCCGCTAGAGCCCGGTTCCCCTGGACCAGCCACATACAGCACCTGTTCGGGGACGATCACCCCCGCATCTCGCGCCACCGTTTGAATCAGTTGGGGGTTTGCGGTGGATTCCGCAAAAATGGCGGGCACATCCGCCGCTTTCACCTGTTCCACCAGGGCGGTGAGGCGGGCGGCGGTGGGCTGCTCTTGGGTGCTGAGGCCGCTTAAGGCCCCCGCCACCTGGAAGCCGTAGGCATCGGCAAAGTACCGGAAGGCGTCGTGGGTGGTGACCAATTGGCGATCGCCCGCTGGCACCGTCTCCACTTGGGTGCGGATCCAGTCATCCAGGGTTTGGAACTCTGCCACCAACGCATCGGTGCGTTCGGTGTAAACCGGGGCTTGATCGGGGTTAAGGGTGGCCAACTCGGTTCCGATCACCTGGGCGATCGCCCCACTATGGGCCGCGCTTTGATAGATGTGGGGATCGGGAACTAAGGCTTCCGCTTCCCCAGGGCCATGGTCTTCTTCCCCGTGGCCATGGTCTTCTTCCCCGTGGCCATGGTCATCGGCTTCTGCGTGGCCGTGGTCGTCCTCGCCGTGGCTGTGGTCATGGGGTTCCACCATCAGGGGATCAGGCACCGCCACTTCATACACCGCCACGGTTTTGCCGCTGAGGTTGGCGGACTCCACCAGCCCAATTAGGGCCGGGGCGTAGTTGTAGCCGTCGTAGAGCACTAAATCCGCCGCCTCTAGAGCCTGACGATCTGACGGGGTGGGGCGGTAGACATGGGGATCTTGCCCTGCATCCATCAGGCAGGTGAGGTCAAGGCTATCGGCGGCAATTTGCTGGGCGAGATCGCAGAGCACACCGCTGGTGGCGACAACGGTGGGGCGATCGCCCAGCGGTGGTGTCGCTGTGGATTCCTGCGGTGCATCCACGGCGGCACCGCAGGCGCTGAGCCCCAAGCTCACGCCCCCGATAATCCAGCCCCATTGTTTTCCCCACCCCAAGGTTTGACGCATCGTAACTTTCCTGATCTAAGACCTGCTGGGTTTGCTATTATGGATGCAAACGTGAGAACGATTCTCATTCCAAGCATGTTAGACATCGAAAACCTGGCTGTCAACTATCGGCGATCGCTGGCCCTAGACAGCGTGTCGTTTCAGCTACAGCCAGGCGAACTGGTGGGGTTGATTGGTCCCAATGGGGCGGGCAAAAGCACGTTAATCAAGGCCATTTTGGGGCTGGTGCGCTACCAAGGCCGGGTGCTATATCAAGGGGCTCCATTGCGCTGGCAGCGGCAAAAGGTGGCCTACGTGCCCCAGCGATCTCAAATTGATTGGGACTACCCCGCCACCGCTGGCACCGTAGCCCTGATGTCTCAAACCGTGGCGGCAGGATGGCTGCATCGCCCCACCCGTCAGCACCGCGATCGGGTGCGGGCAGCCCTGCAACGGGTGGGCATTGACCATTTACGCCATCGCCCCATTGGGCAACTGTCCGGCGGTCAACAGCAACGGGTATTTCTGGCCCGTGCCCTGGCCCAGGATGCAGATCTATTCCTGCTGGATGAGCCCTTTACGGGCATCGACAAAGCCACCGAAGCGATCATGCTGGAGGTGTTTCAAGCCCTCACCGCCCAGGGCAAAACCCTACTGATTAGTTGCCACGAGTGGGGCGAGGCGCTCCACCGCTACGATCGCCTGCTATTGCTGAATGGTCGGCTGCTGGCCAACGATCGCCCCCAAGCGGTGATGACCATGGAAAATATTCGCCAAGCCTATGGAGAATCCTTCCGTAGCGCCCAGGATCTCCCCGCTGCGGCCCCGTGGGCGAGTTGAAGGGTCTCCCGCAACTGGGGACCGGATGGGACAGAACGTAATGGGGACCGAGCGTATAGGAAGAGCTTCGGTCCCAAGGCTTGCCAGCAGGCGGCGGGCCGTCCCCAGGAAAACATAGCGGTTAAAGCACAACGCACCCTAGCGCAGACCATGGCTGCGAGGGTGCTCCATACAAGGGATTGCGAGGTTGATGGGGAGCCGCTGGGCTAGAACTTAGAGGACGCGGCTGGCGAGCAGTTGCTCCTCCAAGGCGGCAATACGGTTGTAGGCCGCCGTTAGTTGGGCCGTCAGCCGTTGAATTTGGACTTCCGGCGAGAGGGACTTTTCAGCACCTGAGCGATCCGGGGTGATATAGGTTGAATCCATCAGCACATCTTTGTGGATTTGCCCAGAGTCGGACAAAATGGCGCTGTTGCTATGGGTTAACGGCACAGCGTGGGGGCCGTGGCCAGTCATCCCATCTTCGAACTGCGATCGCGCCAGGATGTCAGAGATGCGGGCATTGATTTGGTCAATCAATAGATGGAGTGCGTCAACCTTTTGGGTCAACGTAGTGACCTGTTCGTGAATCGGTTCCATATGACGCAGCTTCTCCGGGTTGCATTGGCTCCATCCTAAATCTCTGAATTTATGGGCGTCATTTATCACTTAATCATTTAACGTTTATTCATGATTTTCCTCTGCCCAGGGATATTCCCGGTGAGTCAGATTTGAGCTTTAGGTTTCCTTTAGCTAAGCGGCCCATCGCCCCCCTCTTTTCCCCTACCTGACA
>JAQCHG010000001.1 GCA_027619675.1 Cyanobacteriota bacterium | reverse complement strand
CCTCTTTGCCAGCGGTGGAAATTTGCTCCGACAGATCCGCCGCTGGGTAAATGCGCTGGCTGTTGGTGACGTTGTAGTCGGGCATGAACACCACCTTGAGGCGATCGCGCACCGCTGGGTCGTTGTTGACCACCTCCGCCACGGAGTTGATCAGCTTGATGATGCGCTTGGCCATGAAATAGCCAGGGGCCGCCTTGCCGCCAAAAATGAAGGTGCGGGGGACGATATCCAGGTTGGGGTCGTGGCGGATGCGATCGTAGAGGGTGATGATGTGCAGCACATTCAAATGCTGACGCTTGTACTCGTGGATGCGCTTCACCTGGATGTCAAACAGGGAATCGGGATCCACCTGAATGCCCTGGGTGGCGCGGATGTGATTCGACAGATCCACCTTGATGTCCCGCTTGATCTGTCGCCAGGTGCTGCGGAAGCCCCTGTCTTCGGCGTGGGTTTCCAGTTGCTTGAGTTCGTCCAGATGCTTGATCCAGCCCGTCCCGATGGTGTCGTTGATCAGGCGGGTGAGGCGGGGGTTGCTGAGCACCACCCAGCGGCGGGGGGTAACGCCGTTGGTTTTGTTGCTAAATTTCTCGGGATACAGCTCGTAGAAATCCTTCAGCACTGTCTGCTTCAGCAGTTCTGTGTGCAGGGCCGCCACCCCGTTGATGGCAAAACTACCGACACAGGCCAGGTTGGCCATGCGGATGTAGCGCTCCCCGCCTTCGTCAATCAACGACAGGCGGGCCATTTTTTCCTCATTGCCCATGTAGCGGATCCGCACCTGATCCAAAAACCGATGGTTGATTTCAAAAATGATTTCCAGGTGCCGGGGCAACCGCGCCCCAAACAGATCCAGGGGCCACTTTTCCAACGCCTCTGGCAGCAGGGTGTGGTTGGTGTAGGCAAAGGTCTGGCGGGTCACCTCCCAGGCGGTCTCCCATTCCATGCCGTGGACATCCACAAACAAGCGCATCAACTCCGCTACGCTCACCGCCGGGTGGGTGTCGTTGAGCTGGGTGGAAAAGCGCTCGTGGAATTTTTCTAGGGGCAGGCCCGCCGCCAGTTGCAGGCGAATCATGTCTTGCAGGGCGCAGGAGACAAAGAAATACTGCTGCTCTAGGCGCAACTGCTTGCCCTGGATCGGCTCATCGTTGGGATAGAGGACCTTGGTGATGTTCTCAGACACCATCTTTTCGTCCACCGCCCCGTAGTAGTTGCCTACGTTAAAGGCTTGGAAGTTAAAGGATTCCACCGCCTCCGCCTTCCATAGCCGCAGGGTGTTGACGGTGTTGACCCGGTAGCCCGTGATCGGGGTGTCGTAGGGAATGCCCTTGATCACCTGGTGGGGCACCCACCGCACCCGATAGCGGCCTTCGGTGTCGGTGTAGGACTCGGTGCGGCCCCCAAAGCAGACATCTACGGAGTATTCCGGTCGGGGCAGTTCCCAGGGGTAGCCGTGCTGGAGCCACTTATCGGTGACTTCCACCTGCCAGCCGTCTTTGATTTCCTGGTCAAAAATGCCGAATTCGTAGCGGATGCCGTAGCCGATCGCCAGCACCTCCAGCGTCGCTAGGGAGTCCATGTAGCAGGCGGCTAAGCGCCCCAGGCCGCCGTTGCCCAGACCCGGTTCTTCTTCCTGCTGCATTAGGTCTTCAAGGCTTAACCCTGACTGGCTTACCGCCTCCCGCACCTGATCTTCGATGCCCAGGTTGATCAGGTTGTTGCCCAGGTGGGGACCCAGCAAAAATTCCGCCGACAGGTAGCAGACAATGCGGGTGTCGGGGTGGCGATAGAGGCGTTTGGTGTTGAGCCATTGCCGCAGTAGGCGATCGCGCACCACATAGGCCAGGGCAATGTAGAGATCGTTGAGGGTGGCGACCTCGGGCCATTTGCCCTGGAGATAAAACAGATGGTCGGCCAAAGCCCGCCGCAGGGTTTCAACGCTGAGCCCGCTGCGATCGTCTTCCACCTCCACGGTGGGGCAAGTAAACCCTTCGGGAATTGTGGTCATGCTGCGTCCTCCTCGACACTGGGCGGGTGGGAACTACGTCTTCCATTCAACCGGGGGTTGTCACCAACCCCCGCAGCTACAAGGAAGTCTTAGGGATTCCTCACATTGGCTTAGGTGATCACCGTGGGGCGATCGCGGCCTGTTTTCGCCTGAATTTGCGCCACCTCGTCAGCGATTTGGATCAGGTCCCCCAGGGCATCTTGGGGATCTTGATCGTGCTTGGCGGGGTCGGCTTCGTAGCTTTCTAGATACAGCCGCAGGGTCGCCCCTTGGGTGCCCGTGCCCGACAGGCGGAAAACAATGCGGGAGCCATCGGTGAAGCCGATGCGGACCCCTTGCTTGCTAGAAACACTGCCGTCCACCGGATCGGTGTAGCTAAAGTCGTCGGCGTAGTCTACGGTGTAGCGGCCCAGGGTTTGACCGGGCAGGCTGCTGAGCTTGCCCCGTAGGGTGTCCATCAGGTCGTTGGCGCGATCGCTGGCCACCTCTTCATAGTCGTGGCGGGAGTAGATGTTGCGCCCGTAGGTGGCCCAGTGGTCCTTCACAATTTCCTCAACGGACTGTTTACGCACCGCCAGGATGTTGAGCCAAAACAGCACCGCCCAGAGGCCGTCCTTTTCGCGCACATGGTTAGACCCGGTGCCAAAGCTCTCTTCGCCGCAGAGGGTGGCTTTGCCCGCGTCCAGTAAATTGCCAAAGAATTTCCAGCCCGTCGGCGTTTCGTAGCAGTCAATGCCCAGTTTTGCCGCCACCCGATCGGGGGCCTGACTGGTGGGCATGGAACGGGCAATGCCCGCTAGGCCCTCGCGGTAGCCGGGGACGAGGGTGGCGTTGGCCGCCAGCACCGCCAAGCTGTCGCTGGGGGTAACGAAGAAATTGCGCCCCAAAATCATGTTGCGATCGCCATCCCCATCGGAAGCGGCCCCAAAGTCCGGCGCGTTCTCGCCAAACATTACCTTGACCAAATCCTTGGCATACACCAGGTTGGGGTCGGGGTGGCCGCCGCCAAAATCCTCCAAGGGTTCCCCATTCTGCACCGTGCCCGCCGGGGCATTCAGCCGCCGCTCAAAAATCGCCTTGGCGTAGGGACCCGTCACCGCATGGAGGGAATCGATGCAGAGGCGGAAATTGCCGCTGGTGATGAACTGCTGAATCTGATCGAAGTCAAACAGCGCCTCCATCAGGGCGGCATAGTCCGTAACGGCATCAATCACCTCCACGCGGGTATTGCCCAGGGTGTAGGTGGCAATGCGGTCTAGATCCACATCACTGGCGTCGAGAATCTTGTACTCGTCGATCACCTGGCTGCGCTGGAAGATGGCGTCGGTCACCTTTTCCGGGGCGGGGCCACCGTTGCCCGTGTTGTACTTCACCCCAAAGTCGCCCTGGGGACCGCCGGGGTTGTGGCTGGCGGAGAGGATGATGCCGCCCAAGGCTTGGTGCTTGCGAATGACGCAGGAGGCCGCTGGGGTGGAAAGAATGCCCCCCTGCCCAACGAGAACGCGCCCGAAGCCGTTGGCTGCCGCCATTTTCAAAATGGTCTGAATGGCCTGCCGATTGTAGTAACGGCCATCCCCCCCCACCACCAGGGTTTGCCCCTGGTAGCCCTCTAGGCTGTCAAAAATGGACTGGATGAAATTCTCTAAATAGTGGGGTTTTTGGAAGGTGGGCACCTGCTTCCGGAGGCCGGAGGTGCCGGGTTTCTGGTCAGAAAAAGGCTGCGTGCGAACGGTTTGCACTGTCATCTTGACTCCTGTATCGCCATCGGGCAGCGCGCCCTTAGGGATTAGTATCCCAAAGAAACCCTAAAGCTCTGTTAAGTTCTGAACGGAATCCCTCTAAACTGAGCCAATGGCGTGTCCTAGGACCGCACGGCGTATATTTGCCAACCGTTTCCTGGCGTGGGTGAGCGGAGGGGCAGGGGAGCGAGGGTGACTGGAATTGCCGCCGCCGCTCTTCCGCTTACGTAATACGTAACCTGAGTTCGGGTTAAGCGGCATTCCCGTTCCTGTCGGGGCGCACTCGCGAAGCCATACCCCTAGCGGTCTGTCAGTTTTCAATTTGTGAGCTTGCATGGGTTGGGTAGAACGAAGTGAAACCCAACAGCAGTAGGGCTTTATCGGGTTGTGTTAGCGCTTCACCCAACCTGTAATTTTAGGATGGACAAACCATTAGGGCTATGGGTTTGCGCCCTGCAATCAGTGGTATTCCTGCCCGACATGGGCTCAGGTATCCGGTTGCCCGATACCTTTTCAGGGCGCAGACCCCTGCGCCCCTACGGATTCTCTAGGGTGGAGCGTCACGGCATCTCCTCCATCGACTTATCCCGAACGGGCGTTATTTAGCTGGCCACCGATTTCCCGAACCCGTGTAAACAGCCCTGGGCGACTACTGCCTGAACGGACAGATCTGGCCCCAACACCGTCAAGCTGGCTTGGTAGCCGGGGGCGATGCGACCCAGGGTGTGACCCACGCCGATCGCCTCGGCGGGGTAGCGGGTGGCCATCCGCAGGGCCTCCGCCAGGGGAATGGCGGCTTGGTGAACACAGTGGGCGATCGCCTCAATCATGGTCAGGGCAGAACCGCCCAACGTACCTGCTGCTGAGACACATTTCCCGTCGCGATAAAACACCCGTTGCCCCCCAATCACAAAGGAATCCATCACCGCCCCCGCTGGCGGCGTGGCGTCGGTGACCAGAAAGAGGCGATCACCCAGCATCCGTTTGGCCAGGGCCAGGGAGGTGGGGTGGACATGGTGACCATCGGCAATGATCCCTGCCCGCACGGAGTCATGCTGAAAAATCGCCCCGACCATACCGGGGCTGCGGCTCTGCCAAGGGGACATGGCGTTGAACAGGTGGGTGGCCATGGTAATCCCCGCTTCAAAGCCCGCGATCGCCGCTTCGTACGGGGCATCGGTGTGGCCAGCGGCAACGGTGATGCCCGCATCGGCCAATTGGCGAATGGTGGCGGCGGGCACCTGCTCTGGGGCCAGGGTGAGAATTTTCACCGTCTCGCCCCCCGCCGCCACCAGGGTTTTCAGCATGGCCTCGTCCAATGGCCGCACATAGGCCCCGTTGTGGATGCCCTTGCGCTTCGGATTCAGGTACGGCCCCTCCAGATGCAGCCCCAGGATTTCGGGATGGTCGGGCTGGTAGGTGTGGGCTAGGGCGATCGCCGCCTGCATGTCTTCATCGGGGGCGGTGATCAGCGTTGGCAAAAAGTGGGTGGTACCGCTGCACAGGTTGGTGGCGTGCATCGTCGCCAGGGTATCTGCGGTGATGGCATCGTTAAATATCACCCCACCGCAGCCGTTGAGTTGCAGATCAATAAAACCAGGGGCAACGGCCATGCCCGCTACCGATACCTGCCCACAGTCTGACGGCAGGCTGCCCTGGGGCACCACGTCCACAATGCGGCGGTCCGCTATCAGCACCGCCTGCCCGGTCACCACCCGATCCCCGGTGTACAGCGTGCCATCGGTCAAGGCATACATGGCCCGGTCCCCCCCTAGCAATGGTCACGATCAGGACTGACGCAGTCACACCCATGGACAAGGGGCTTAAGCCCCTTGCCTCAGCGCAACGCCGAGGACCCCGGAGCGTTTTGCGTCAGCCAGTAGGGTGGGCATTGCCCACCGTCCATGAATATATCGAACATATCCCGTGGGCTATTGCGGCACCTGATGCCCGCCAGAGCGGGACGATCCCCAGCCTTGGGGTACAGTAGGCCGGGATGCTTTGTCTCTGTTCCCTCTCTCTTCAGCAAACGCTATGGGCTGGAAACGCTTTTTTACCGGACTGACTATTGGCTGCATCGTCAGCCTCGTGTTGGCTTGCACCAGCACCGCGCTCCAGTTGCCAGAACCCTCTCGTGGGGATCAGGCCACCACACCGTCTACCGTCGTTCTGTGGGAATCAACGGCGGCCTCGGTACCAGCGGCCCTTGCCCCCACCGCTGATGCCGTCAGGGTCGAAGCCCTACCCCTGGGGAGCATCGCCCAGGCTGGCCCCCAGGCCCTCTATGATCCCCCCCGAGGGGATGCCCGCTTTGTGGTGATTAGCGATCTCAACGGGGCCTATGGCTCCACCGACTACGACCCTGAGGTGGACCAGGCAATCGCCCTGGTGCCCTTCTGGAACCCCGATTTGGTGTTGTGCAGCGGCGACATGATCGCCGGACAGCGCACCAGCCTCACCCGTGCCCAAATCCAGGCCATGTGGGCGGCGTTTGATCGCCATGTCGCCGCCCCCTTGCGATCGGCGGGGGTGCCCTTTGGCTTCACCATTGGCAATCACGACGGCTCCGGGTCCCGCAGCAACGGCAGCTTCACGTTCCAGCAAGAGCGGGATCTGGCTGCCGCCTACTGGACCGATCCCCGCCATGATCCCGGTGTGGATTTTGTGGATCGGCGGCAGTTTCCCTTCTACTACAGCTTTCGCCAAGGGGAGGTGTTCTTTGTGGTGTGGGATGGATCCACCAGCCGCATCCCTGCCGAACAACTGGCTTGGGTGGAGGCCACCCTGGCCAGCCCCGAGGCTCAACAGGCCCAGATGCGCGTGCTGATCGGCCATCTACCCCTCTATGCCGTAGCGGAGGGGCGCGATCGCCCCGGCGAGGTGATGAATGACCCCGATGGCCTCCGTCGCCTGCTGGAGCGCTATGACGTTCACACCTACATCAGCGGCCACCACCATGCCTACTACCCCGGCCATCGGGGCGGGCTACAACTGTTACACACCGGGGCGTTGGGGGGCGGGCCGCGATCGCTGATCGGCAGCGACCTACCCCGCACCAAAACCCTGACGGTGGTGGATGTGAACTTCAGCGATCCTGATTTGACCACCTACACCACCTACGCCATGGGCAGCCTGCGCCCCGTGGCCATGGGCAGCCTGCCCCGGTTTTTAACGGGCCATAACGGTCTCGTACTGCGGCGGGATGTGACCTGGGCCGATCTGACCCCAGGGGAGCGCGATCGCTGCACCCAGCAACTCGATGCCAATCGCTGTCGCCCCACCTAACCTGAGTTCGGGTTAAGCGGCATTCCCGTTCCTGTAGGGGCACACTAGCGAAGCTAATGCCCCTCGGGCTATGGGTTTGCGCCCTGCATCAGCGACATTCCCGCCTGACATGGACCCAGGCATCGTGTTTTCCGATACATTTTCAGGGCGCAGACCCCTGCGCCCCTACGGATTCTCTGGGGTGGAGCGTCACGGCATCTCCTCCATCGACTGATCCCGAACTGAGGTGACCTCAGGGCAGCGGGAGCGCATTGCCGTTTACTCTACCCCCCTAAGACCGGGCCATGTGGATACCGTGCTCATGCCTCCATGGTTTGCAGGCAGCGAATCGCCTCCAACATGCCCCGCGCCTTGTTCAGGGTTTCCTGAAATTCGCTTTCTGGCACCGAGTCCGCCACCAGCCCCGCCCCCGCCTGGACGCTGATCTGCCACTGGTCGGGACCGACCGCCTGGGACAGCATGGTGCGGATGGTAATGGCGGTGTTGAGTTGCCCCTCAAAGTCGTAGTAGCCGTAGACCCCCGAATAGGGTCCCCGGTGATCGGGCTCTAGATCATGGATGATCTGCATGGCGCGGATTTTGGGGGCACCGCTGACGGTCCCCGCCGGGAAGCAGGCTTTGAGCAAATCCCAAGCGGTTTTATCGGGGGCCAAATCCCCCACCACATTGCTGACAATGTGCATGACGTGGGAATAGCGCTCAATCACCATCAACTCATCCACCCGCACGGTGCCGCTGGTGCAGACCCGGCCCAAATCATTGCGGCCCAGATCCACCAGCATCACATGCTCGGCAATTTCCTTGGGATCCTGAAGCAGATCCTGGGCTAGGGCTTCATCGGCGGCGGGGGTCTGACCTCGGGGGCGGGTGCCGGCAATGGGGCGCACTGTGGCCCGTAGGGGGCGATCGGGGTCACCGCTGTGTTCTGCCTTCACCATCACCTCAGGGCTGGAGCCAATCATCTGCCAGTCCTTGAAATGGAAGTAGGCCATGTAGGGGGAAGGGTTCACCAACCGCAGGGACCGATACAGGTCGAAGGGGTTGCCCTGGTAGGGGGTGGTTAACCGCTGGGACACCACCACCTGAAAAATATCCCCGGCGCGGATGTGGTCCTTGGCCTGCTCTACCGCTTGGCAAAACTCCTCGGGGGTGCGGTTGCTGGTGTAGGCCAGGGGCGGCGCAGTGCTCTCCTGGGGGGACTGCCAGCCCACCAGGGGGGCTAACCCTTGCAGGGGCTGGGTCAGTTTGTTCACCAGGGCTTGAATGCGATCGCAGGCTCCTTGATAGGCCGCTTCTACCGTTTGACCCGGAGCCATCAGATCCCCATAGGCCACGATCCAAATCTTGCGTTTGACCTGATCAAAAATCAGCAGGTTGTCCACCTGCATCCAGATGCCATCGGGGCGATCGCCCTCGGCGCGATCGTAGGTGGTAACGGTGGGCTCAATCCAGCGGATCAGTTCATAGCCCCAGAAGCCAAAGAGGCCGCCAATACCGGGGGGCAATTGGGGCAGCTTCACTGGCTGATAGGGGGCGAGGCACTGGGGCAGCACCGTAAAGGGGTCGCCGCTGTAGGTCTTGACGGTGCCATCCCGAAAGGTTTGGGTGGTCACGTCCCCCCGCGTTTCTAACACCCAGAGGGGATTGCAACCCAGCAGGCTGTAGCGCCCCAGGGTTTCCCCCCCTTCCACTGATTCCAGCAAAAAGCTGTAGGGTTCGCCGTGACACACCTTGTGCCAAGCGGAAACCGGGGTATCCAAGTCAGCAGCCAGTTCTTGATACACCGGGACAAAATTGCCCTGGGTGGCGAGTTGGGTAAATTGCTCAAGGGAAGGGGAAACCATGGCTCCGGGGCGGGACGGCACAATCCATCTAGGCTTCCTATTCTACGGGGGAAACGCGGGGCATGAACCCTTCACCGATCTGGGGCGTTTCCGGCCATTAAACGCGAAGGGAGGAACCGTTTTAACGGTTCCTCCCTTCTGGGCCACAGTCAGGGGGGCTAAAGACCCCAATATATAGATGATGGCGATCGCCGCCTGACTGGGAATAGCCTACACTTCGTAGGGTTCCTTGCCGCTGAACTTAACGGTGGCGGGGTCGGGGTTCTTGCCGATGTTGCGGCTAACGCTGCCGACAGCCTCACGGCCTTCGTTCACCTTCTCGGGGAAGACACCATCTGCGGGGTGCAGGTACTGGGTTTCGCCGCTGGGGTAAACGCGATAGATTTTGTAATCTTGAATTTTGGGCTTGAACTTGGTGCGCAGTTGAGTTCCCAAGGCCAAGCACTGTTCTTTGCGGGCCAAGTACAGCAGGTTTTCACCTTCGTTCATCACCGCAGCGCCACCCGTGGGCATTTCAAACACCTGCTCCTTGGTGCTGGTCCAGGTGATTGCGTACTTTTCTTCAACGGCGGCTTTGGTTAAAAGGCCACCGGTGCTGCCGCCAAAAATAGGAGTTTGTCCAGTCAGAGTTTCTGCCATGAATGCTATCTCTCAACCGTTTTGACGGCATCCTATCACCGGGTCTGGATGAGTTTATCGACTTATTGAGGAAGTGTAACAGTTCTTCAGACGACCTCTCAGGTGGGGCTTTACTCCAGCAGGAGCGGGTTCTGGCGATCGCGCTTGCGCCGTTTGGCGACTGGGGTTGGGGGGGAAGCCGGGGGGCGATCGGCGTCAGCGGTGAGGGCACCTCGCCCCTCCGCCAAGGGCAGGGTGAAGTGAAATTGACTGCCTTTGTTTTTGCCCTCTGAGGTGGCCCAGATATGGCCCTGTAGCCCCTCAATAATTTGGCGGCACATGGCCAGCCCCAGCCCCGTGCCTCCGGTGGTGCGGCGTAAGGCCCCCTCCTCTTGGTAGAAGCGATCGAACACCGTTTCGAGGCGGTGGGGCTCGATGCCCCGCCCCGTGTCCACAATGGTCACCTGCAACTGGCTTTCCCCCTGCACCTGGGCCTGGATGGTGATTTGGCCGTCGGGGTCGGTGAATTTGCAGGCGTTATCCAGCAGTTTCACAATCACCTCCACCACCCATTCCCCATCGGCCCGCACCAGGGGTAGGCGCTCGGGCAGCGTTACCTCCAGGTTGGGGTAGTTGCCATCGCCGCCATAGCGGGCTTGTACGCTACTGATGGCCAGGTCAATACATTCGCCAATGGCGAGGGACTCTAGGTTCCACTCGATGCGCCCGCTTTCTAACCGCGACAGGGTGAGGAAGTCCTGCACCAGTTTGCGCATCCGCTCGGCATCGTTGAGGGCGGAGGTGAGCATCACCGATCGCAGTTCTGGCGGCATATCCGGCTCTGACTCCAGGCTTTCTAAACACACCTGGATGGTGGAGAGGGGGGTGCGCAATTCGTGCCCTGTAATGGCAATCAGGTTGCTGCGGGTGCTTTCTAGGGCGGCAAGCTGCTGGTTGAGGTCCTGGAGGTGGGCGTAGGCATCGGCCTGGATGATGGCGACGCTGAGCTGGGCGGCGACCGCCTCCACCAGGGCCACATCGTCGTCATTCCAGGGGTAGGCGCTGCTTTGGCAGTGGTGGATTTCAATGACCCCCAACAGCCGTTGTTGGTACACCAAGGGCACCAACAGCCAAGCCCGAATCTGCCAGGGCTCGATCCAGGTTTGGAGGGTGGCTAACTCTGCTTTTAACTCAGCATCCGGGGCCTGGGTGTCTGGGATGGCTAGGGGTTCGCGATCGCGCCGTAGCCGCTGCACCAGGGGGTTGTCCACCAGGGGCCAAGCCTGATTCAGCAGGGAGTCCACGTCCGGTAGGCGGTGTTCGTGGTGGATGGGAACGACCGCTTCAGCCGTGTGATAGCGATAGACGATGCAGCGACAGGCTTGGAGGGCCTGCCCCAGTTCGTCCACGGCGATGCGAAAGATTTCTGAAGGGTTCAGCGATCGCCGAATCGCCGCCGTGATGGAGTTCACCAGCCGCTCCCGCCGCTCTTGGTTGGCGATCGCCTTGTAGGTTTTCAACAGCTTATATTGACCCGCTTGCAGGTAGGTGACTAACCGCTGGGTGAAGGGATCGGTACCCAACCCCAAATCATCCAAATCCTCTGGCTCGGCGAGCTGGGTGAGATAACGGTCCTTGACTTGGGTCAGTTTCGGGGCCAACTCGGGGCGATAGGCAAGGATGCGATCGCACAGTAACTGGGCTGCCTGCTGGGTGACCCGCCGATCCTGGGTCCAGATGCCCTCAAAGCGTCGGGTTTGCTCAATGGCGGGTCCTGTCGGTCCCCGCTCCACCAAAGGGGCTGGCGTCCGTTCGCGACAAATTAAGCAGGCGCTGTAATCGGTGCCCAACACCACCAGGTGCCATTCTTCCGTCAAGCCGTCATCGTCGGTGAAGGCGATGGTTTCGTACTGATCAGAGCTGTGGTGAAAGCCCGTCCCCGCCGCCGACAGCACGTATACCTGGTCCGTCAGTTGGGCAATGCGCTGGTAGCGGTTCGCCTCTTGACGATAAAAGCGAGCTTGCTGAAAGCTGGCAATCACCAGCGGATGCTCCATCGTCCCCGCCAAAACTTGGTCCTCCATGGCGTGGGAGAGGGCGGTCAGAGAAGTTTTGAAAAAGAGTTGCGATCGCAGTTGGGGAATTTGGCCCAACAGTTCTTCCACAACGGAAGCCGAATTGCTCATGGACAGAAGGGTCGGCCCAAGGAGTGTAAGTTGCCATACCGCAACTGAGGACAAGGCCGGGAGTCAGGCAGTCCTGGTGCCGATAACGGCCCTAGCCCCGCTAACCCCAACGGTTCGCCCCATAATACGGCGATAACGCCACCCTAGCAGCCTGTCGATACCGGGGTTAAGCATTTGTTACCAATTTCCACGCTAGCCCTGGCGATCGCCCCAGCCAGGGGTGTGGGGCCAAAAGACCAAAGCCCTGAAGCTATGCTTCAGGGCTTTGATATCCCTCAGACGAGGGTATGGGTTACAGAACCCAGGAGCATCTCAGGCCGTGGCCTCAGCGCTTGCCTGATGTAGGGGAACGTTAGGAAACGCTGCCCATGTCGCTGGTGTCCTTGAGGAAACCGCTGTAGGCTTCCATGCCGTGCTCAGAGATATCCAGACCTTTCATCTCCTCTTCGGGCTCGACACGGATACCCAGGGTGGCCTTCAGCACCATCCAGAAGATGCCGCTCATCACGACGGTGAAAATACCGTAGGCGAGAACCCCAAGAATCTGAACGCCGAGTTGGCCAAAGCCAGCCCCGTAGAATAGACCAGATTCCATGCTGAACAGACCGACAGCGAGAGTACCCCAAACCCCGTTCACCAAGTGAACCGAGATGGCACCCACGGGGTCGTCAATCTTGATGCTGTCAAAGAAGCCAACGGAGAACACGACCAACACACCGCCGATCAGACCGATGACCACAGCGCCCAAGTAGCTGACCCCAGCACAGCCAGCGGTAATGGCCACCAAGCCAGCCAAAATACCGTTGATGATCATGGAGAGGTCAGGCTTACCGCTCAGCACCCAAGCAGTCAAGGTGGCGGAAATCCCACCGGCTGCCGCTGCCAAGTTAGTGGTCACCGCAATGTAAGGCACCGCAGTGCTAGCAGCCAGCTCAGAACCTGGGTTGAAACCAAACCAGCCAATCCACAGGATTAGACAGCCCAACATGGCAATGCTCATGTTGTGGCCAGGAATCGCATTGACCTGACCATCTTGGTACTTGCCGATACGAGGCCCGAGGAAAGCAGCCCCCATCAGAGCAGCCCAACCGCCCACAGAGTGAACGATGGTAGAACCCGCGAAGTCGGAGAAGCCCATGGCGTAGAGCCAACCGCCACCGTTCCAGCCCCAGCTAGCGGAGATGGGGTAAGAAATCCCGGTCAGCAGGAGGCTAAAGATCAAGAAGTCAACGAACTTGATCCGCTCAGCCACAGCCCCAGACACGATGGTGGCAGCCGTGGCCGCAAAGGCAGCTTGGAACAGGAAGAAGACTGGCACCGTCAGGCCAGTCCCTTCTTCGAGGCCATAAACCTCAGGGCTGCCGGACAGGAAGTACCCGCCCAAACCGATGAAACCTGAGGAGGTGCCTGCCAAGAAGGAGAACCCGATGGCCCAAAAGGCGATAGTGGCTAGCGCAAACACAATCAGGTTCTTGGCCAGAATATTGACCGCATTCTTCTGGCGGCAGAAGCCGGTTTCTAGCATCCCGAAACCAGCGTTCATGAAGATTACCAGCACCGCAGCTACGGTAATCCAGATGTTGTCCAAGACGGTTTGAACATCTTCGGCGGTGAGGGGTTCATCCTGAGCATGGGCAGCGAGTCCCCATCCCATGACCAAGGCAATGGCGAGGGGAACACAGGCGGCCCAAATCCAAGAAAACCGCTTTCCGAAAAAGCCTTGAATCGCGCCTGCAAAATCAGGCACATTAGCATTCCAAAAGGAGGAGCTTTGTCGTCTCCTACCCTTGGTCCGTTTACGCAAAACTAGTCTAGACATCTCGACAAACGTCCCTTCAACACAATTCAGACAGCAAACACAGCCTCTACAAATCGTTGACGGCCAACCTCACAACCTCAATGAGACTATGGGTTGCCTGTGCAAGGAGCCCCTGAAAGCCTTCAGGTCAACGGATGCAGATGGCACTGAGAAATTAACTAACCCAGTGATCTGCCCGGTCTTGGCCTTGACAGTCCGGCTAATCCCAGGGGGATGACCGTTTAATCGCGCCCAAATAACCGAACACCGCGAGTACACACGATTCCACCAAGTCTGGAGCTGATGAGTTGTATCAGCCTATA
This sequence comes from Cyanobacteriota bacterium, assembly GCA_027619675.1. Taxonomy (GTDB): domain Bacteria; phylum Cyanobacteriota; class Cyanobacteriia; order Phormidesmidales; family Phormidesmidaceae; genus PCC-6406. The sequence goes on along the minus strand of JAQCHG010000001.1, from coordinate 3,316 downwards.
CACTTCGTGGTGCTACCCCCAGGATGGGTGGGTTGTTACCACATACCAACGACAATTGGTGGCTGTGTTGCAGGATGTCTGGAAGGGATTATGGCGGTAAGGGATGGGGATGCCGGAATTTCTGGAAAGTTCTTAACGTTCCAATCCGTTCCAACCCATTCCAACCCATGACCAACCCATTACATCTGGGCTAGGTAGTGGCGATAGCCCTGGTCATCCAGGCGGGTTTGCTTGTCGAGGACCTGGGTGGCTAAATCTTGGCGATAGCGTTGCACCTGGGCTAGCAGGTCGGGGTCGTGACTGGCGAGGATTTGCACCGCCAGCAGCCCTGCATTTTTGGCATTACCGATCGCCACGGTTGCCACTGGAATGCCCCCCGGCATTTGCACGATGGAATACAGGGAATCCACGCCACTGAGGGCACGGCTCTGGACGGGCACCCCAATCACAGGCAGGGGGGACAGGGCGGCCACCATGCCCGCTAGATGGGCCGCCCCGCCAGCTCCGGCAATGATCACCTTGAGGCCCCGCTGATGGGCCTGTTGGGCATAGGTCACCATGCGCTCGGGGGTGCGGTGGGCCGAGACGATCGCCACTTCATGGGCCACGTTGAAGTCTTCGCAGACGGAGATCGCCGCCTCCATGGTGGGCAGATCAGAGTCGCTGCCCATGATGATGCCGATTACAGGCGTCGCAGGGGTGGTAGACATAGGAAATCACTGAGAAAGGGGACAGTATTTATCTTGGCGGTTGACGGTTCCCCGCCTCCTTTCCCCGCTCCCCTTTTGCTTGACCCCCTTTCCCTCAACCCCTTGGCAATAACTGGATCGGATTGGTTAGCGGGCATGGATATAGAGGCGCTGCGATCGCGCCTCCTGACCTGGTATCGCGCCCAGGGCCGTGACTTGCCCTGGCGACGCACCCGCGATCCCTACGCCATTTGGATCTCGGAAATCATGCTGCAACAGACCCAGGTGAAGACGGTGCTGCCCTACTACAGCCGCTGGTTGCAGCGGTTTCCCACCGTGGAGGCCCTGGCCGCCGCCGACCAGCAGCAGGTGCTCAAAGCTTGGGAAGGGCTGGGCTACTATGCCCGTGCCCGCAACCTGCATCGGGCCGCCCAGGCGATCGTCGCCCAGCACGGAGGCCACTTTCCCCAAGACTTTGAGGCGGCGGTGGCCCTACCCGGCATCGGCCGCACCACCGCTGGCGGTATTTTGAGTGCCGCCTATGGCCAGCCCGTGGCGATTTTGGATGGTAATGTAAAACGGATTCTGGCCCGGTTGGTGGGGCTAGATCGCCCCCCCAATCGGGCCTTGGCCCTGCTGTGGCAACTGTCGGAAACCCTGTTGCCCGCTGCCACCGCGCGGGACTTTAACCAAGCGCTGATGGATTTGGGGGCGACCCTCTGCACCCGCCACCGCCCCGCCTGTTTGCTCTGCCCTTGGCAGCCACAGTGCCGGGCCTACGCCCACAACCTGCAATCGGAGTTACCCATGACTGAGAGCCGAGGACCCCTGCCCCACAAGCAAATTGGCGTGGCCGTGGTGTGGAATCAGGCGGGCCAAGTGCTCATCGATCGCCGCCTGCAATCGGGGCTCTTAGGGGGGCTGTGGGAATTTCCCGGCGGCAAAATTGAGCCGGGGGAATCGGTGGAGGACTGCATCCGGCGAGAGTTGCAGGAGGAGCTGGCGATTGAGGTGGAGGTGGGCGATCGCCTCATGACCCTCGACCACGCCTACACCCATTTCAAAGTCACCCTGAATGTGTTCCACTGCCGCCATGTGGGCGGTGAGCCCCAGCCAATTGAGTGTGAAGAGGTGCGCTGGGTGGCCCTGGCGGATTTAGACCAGTTTCCATTTCCCAAGGCCAACGGCACCATCATCGCCGCCCTGCAAGCTGCTGGCGTTTGGCACGGCGCTCACCCCTCTTGAGGGGGCAGGTTTAGAGTTCAGATGCTGAGATCCCCAGATGCTGAGATCCCCAGATCCTCAGATTCCCAAATGCGCAGATTGGAGACAGGGCATCCGGCAGCAGCAGGATAGCCAGCGCTGGATTCTATCCTCAGGAGTAATGGGTAAAGGGCGATGGGATGGGACAATGGGACCGTCGTGGGAAGGACAATGACCGCATGAGACGCACACTGCTGGCCCTGATTGTGACTGCCTTGACCGCCTTCACCTGGTTGGGTTGGGCCACCCCCACCTGGGCCGCCATTCCAGAAGATGTGGATCTCCTGCGGGATACCAACGATTGCCCGGTGTGCATCTTGACGGAAGCGGACCTCAGCGGTTTAGTGCTGGATGGCTCTAACCTCAAGGTGGCCACCTTGACCCGAGCCAACCTCGCGGGAACCAGCCTCAAAAAAGCCAACTTAATGCTGGCCTATTTGGATGAAGCCAACCTGACGGGGGCAGACCTCAGCGGCTCCCAGATGAACGGGGCACAAATGCCCCAGGCCATTTTGCGGGGGGCCAACCTCAGCAACGCCGAAATGACCCAGGTGAATCTGCTGGATGCCGACCTCTCTGAGGCCAACCTGGAGGGGGCGGTCATGCTGAGCGTGAAATTGGGTACCGCTAACCTAAAGGGGGCCAACCTCAAGGGGGCCAACCTGCGGGGGGTAAACCGCAGCATGGCGCTATTTTGCAATACGGTGATGCCGGACGGGGCGATCGAGAACCGCGATTGCGATTAGGTGCGATTAGGGCTTTAGGGCATAAACTTTTTCCCCCGACGGGGGGAAGCTGCGCGGGGGGGCAATTGGTTCACCCTGAACACTTGTCAGGCTCCGGGAAATGCCATTCTCCTGACAGAGTTTCCCCAGGTGGACGCCCATGGGACGATACGTTAAGGCTGAACCCTATCCCTACCCCTACAACGGGGATCTACGCCCTGAAAACACCGCCCTGATTGTCATCGACATGCAGACGGACTTCTGTGGCACCGGGGGCTATGTGGACAAAATGGGCTACGACCTGTCCCTGACCCGTGCCCCGATTGAGCCGCTGAAAAACCTGCTGGCGGTGATGAGATCGCTGGGCTACACCATCTTCCATACCCGTGAAGGGCATCGACCTGATTTGTCGGATCTGCCCGAAAATAAGCGCTGGCGATCGCGGCAGATTGGCGCAGGCATTGGCGACCCTGGCCCCTGCGGCAAGATTTTGGTGCGGGGAGAACCGGGCTGGGAAATCATCCCCGAATTGGCCCCGCTAGACGGGGAAGCGGTGATCGACAAACCGGGCAAAGGAGCCTTTTACGCCACGGATCTGGACCTGCTGCTGAGCCGCGCCGGGATCCAAAACATCATTCT
>JAQCHG010000536.1 GCA_027619675.1 Cyanobacteriota bacterium | reverse complement strand
TGGTACAAGGGGTGGTGGAAATTTGCCGCATCCGGGCCGAACAAAAAGGGGTGGGCTTTCAGTACCACCCCGACCCCGACCTGCCCATGGGGGTACATGGGGACGACAAACGGCTACGCCAAGTGTTGATTAACCTGCTGGGCAATGCCGTGAAGTTCACCGAACAGGGCACCGTTACCCTGCGGGTCCAGTGCTTACCCTCCCCCCCCACCCCGGCGGGGGAACGCGAACAGCACCGCCTACGGATTGAAGTGGAAGATACAGGCATCGGCATGTCCCCCGATTTTTTGCATCGCCTGTTTCTCCCCTTCGAGCAGAGCCGTGAGACGGCTCGCAAAACCGAAGGCACGGGCCTGGGGCTGGCCATCACCCACAAAATTGTGCAACTCATGGGCAGTGACCTCCAGGTGCGCAGTGAACTGGGACAAGGGAGCTGTTTTACCTTTGAAATTGGGCTGACAGCAGCGCGGGAATGGGCGCAGGCGGCGGCCATGAATCACCATCGTCAAATCTTGCGTCTGGCGGGGCCAGCCCGCTGCCTCTTGGTGGTGGATGACAAGTGGGAAAACCGCTCGGTTATCGTTAACCTATTGCAGCCCCTGGGGTTTGAGGTGCTAGAAGCGGAGCACGGTGCCGCCGCTTTGGAGCAGTTGCAGCAGTGCCAACCGGATCTGATCGTGACGGACCTGATGATGCCCGTCCTGGATGGCTTTGCCCTGATGGCCCAGTTGCAGGCATCGGAGCAGTGGTCTTCCATTCCCGTAATTGCGTCGTCCGCCAGCGTCTTTGAAAGCGACCAGCACCGTAGCTTTGATGTGGGGGCGGTGGATTTCTTGCCTAAACCCATCCAGGCCCAGCAACTACTAGACTTTTTAGAACACCATTTAGCCCTGACCTGGGTCTATGCCGATGGGGCGGGGCCAGCGGTTACAGATGCCGGGGTACCCCACCCCGAACCGTGGGATGCAGCGCCCCTGAAGATCCCGACGGGCGATCGCCTCACGGCCCTTTACGATCTGGCCAAGCGGGGCAGAATTCGCGCCTTGGAAGAGCGCCTCAGTGACCTCGCCGCCGAAGACAAGGCTTGGCTGCCCTTTGTGCAAACCCTACGGCCCCTCACCCAGCAGTTTCAGGTCAAAGAACTGCAAAGGGTCCTCGAAACATACTTGGACCCCCTGCCCGCCCCCCCGCTCCCCACCGTTGACTGATCTCCCGACTTGACTCAAGCCCTGAGTAACGACGGCTGGATTTGTGTCTCCCGACCCCTCACTGTTCTTCTCCCACCTACCATGGCCAGTTTCATTCATCGGGACTCTCCACCCATCGTCCTCGTGGTGGATGATAACCCCACCAACCTAGCGGTCTTAACGGAAGCCCTTGCCGGTGCGGGTTTCGACACGGCGGTGGCCACCAACGGTCAAGATGCCATTGAGCAAATCCGCTATGAGCCCCCCCAGTTGGTGCTGTTGGACGTGATGATGCCCGGCATCAATGGCTTTGAGACCTGCCAACGACTCAAGGCTATGCCCGCTACCCAGGACGTGCCCATCATCTTTATGACGGCCCTAGACGACACCGCCCATAAGGTACGGGCCTTCTCCCTGGGGGCCGTGGACTATGTGGTGAAACCGTTACAGCAGGAAGAGGTACTGGCGCGGGTCAAGGTGCATTTGCAGGTGCAGCACCTGACCCGAACCTTAGAGCAGCAAAATCAGCAACTCAGATCCCTCACGGGTCAATTGGAAACCAAGGTTGAGCAGCAGACCGTTCAACTCAACCGAGCCCAGGTGCAGTTGATCCAGCAGGAAAAACTATCGATGTTGGGGCAGTTGATGGCGGGGGTGGCCCACGAAATCAACAATCCCCTCAGTTGCCTAGCGGGCAACATCCCCCCGATTCAAAACTATGTGGCCGATATGGCCGAAATTTTGAATCTGTATCAACAGCAGCCTGGCCCGATGCCAGCGGAGATTGCCGCCGTGGTGGAAGCGGTGGATCTGCCCTTCATCCTCCAAGATTTGCCCAAGTTGCTGACCTCTATGCAGGTGAGTACCGCCCGCATCAAGGAAATTTCCCAGTCTCTACGACGCTTTGCCCGCGCCGATGCCGATACCCCCGTGCCTACAGATTTACACCAGGGGCTAGAGAGTACCCTGCTGATCTTGCAGCATCGCCTGCGGGGGAACGGCGATCGCCCCACCATTGCCATCCACCGCGACTATGGCACCTTGCCCTTAGTGACCTGCTATCCCGGCCCCATCAACCAGGTCTTTATGAACGTGTTGGCCAACGCGATTGATGCCTTTGATGAAGGCGGTGGCCCCGATGAACCGCCCGAAATTACAATTGCCACCCGCCAGTCAGATCCACAGTTTGTTGAAATCTGCATTACGGACAATGGCCCCGGCATCCCCCCAGCGGTGCGCGATCTCCTGTTTGACCCCCAATTCACCACCAAGCCTGTGAATAAGGGCACCGGGTTAGGCCTAGCCATCAGCCATCAAATTGTGGTGGATCAACACGGCGGTACCCTCCAGTGCGATTCAGACCCGAGTGGGGGAGCCACCTTTACCGTGACCTTACCCCTCGTTATCCAGGGCATCCCCACCCCCCAGGCTCCTGTGCACGCCTGAGGGAGCCCGTTTATAGCTGTAGCCACCCCAATTAGGACAAGGGACTTCAGTTCCTTGTTGATTCCAATCGTGGAAATGTCCTAGTTCAGTGCGGCGTAAGTTTGCCAACCGTTTCCTTGGGTGGGGGAGCTGGGGAGCATGGGAGATAGGGAGCCAGAA
>JAQCHG010000535.1 GCA_027619675.1 Cyanobacteriota bacterium | reverse complement strand
GGAGCATAAGAACCTAGCGGTGGAACTGCTCAAAAAGCTCCTCCGGGACGAAATCAAAGCCCAGCGCCGCACCAACATCGTCCAGAGCCGCAAGCTGGCCGAGATGCTGGAGGATGTCCTCAACCGCTACAAGAACCAGGTCATCAGCGTCACCGACATCCTGCAAGAACTGATCAACCTGGGTAAGGATGTCCAAGCCGCTAAACGGCGCGGTGAAGAACTGGGCCTTGAACCCTACGAGCTAGCCTTCTACGATGCCCTTGCCCAAAACGACAGTGCGCGGGAGGTGATGGGGCAAGACAAGTTGAAGGAACTCGCGATCGTCCTGGTGGCGCGGGTCCGCAAGAACGCTTCCATCGACTGGAACCTCAAAGAAAGCGTCCGTGCCCGCATGAAGGTGATGGTCAAGCGACTGTTGCGACAGTACGGCTATCCCCCTGATATGCAGGCCCTCGCGATCGAGCTAGTGCTAGAGCAGGCAAAAGTATTTACCGCGTTTGAGGTGGAGCAGACTGGGGGATGATCTACGTGATTGAAGGGGAATGTCAAAGTGCAATTTGATCCCCCTGCGCCTGAAGCCGCCGAGGATAGCCCGATCGCTAGCTGCACCACTCAGCGGTGTCAGGCGCTTAGGCGATGCAGCAGACCATCGAAGGTGTCACTATCCCGCCTTTTCTTGCGGCGGTAGAGAATCGCCAGGTCAGCCGGAGCGTAGCCCGACTCCCAGCGTGCAGTGGTTATGAGCGGCGCTGTGCGGCCAACCGCTGGTCTAGCCAAGCTTGATCCGCCTGCCCTAAAGCGGGTGGGGGTGGGGATTGGCTGTAATCAATGCGGTTTTGGTAGCGACCGCGATCGTAGACCCCATCCAAAACCGCCTGCAACGCCACCACCACCGGCCCATCCCCAGATTTCAGCGGAATCGGAATCTCCGGTAGCGACTCCTGCAACGTTACGCCATAGAGGTCAGCGCGGGGGCGATCGCCACTCGCACTCACCAACACCCGGTAGGTTGTCGGCACCACCTGCCCCAATACCGCCATAGGCTCCCCGCCGCGCAGCAAATCCAACTCCACCAAATGGGTCAAACTGCCCAAAACCCGTCTGCGCTTTTCCTCATAGGCCAGACGGCCAGGGCCAGGGCGTTTGTTTTTCGGCGACAGCAACTCCAGCGTCGTGATCACCTCCCCGGTGGCCAGCTCCCGAATTTCTAGATACCGCTCCGTGACTGCTTCCGGTAACGGTACCTGCACCGACTGCGGACGCACCTGCACCGCCACCGGGCGAGTTGCTGGGGTTGCAGCGGTAGGACGACCCACCACCACCGCATCAGGGATGCCAATCAAGAGACTGCCCTCGCCTTCATCTAAATAGGTACGGGCCTCGACTTCCACATAGTATTCCGGCGTTAGCCCCGCCTCGATCGCATCCGCCAGGGCCACCACAAAACGGCTATGGAATGAAGACCAAAAAGCCGGTTGCTCTAAAAACAAATCCATCCCTGGCAGAGGCGACGGCATGGTTTAGCCTCGGGTGACGGTCAAGGTGGTTCCATTTTAGCGGTGGGTTCAGTCGCTATCCCCTGCGCGATCGCACCCCGCCCTGCCCTACAGCCGTTTCCTAGATACAACAAGATTGGGGCTAACTGTCCTTGTCATGGTGGTTTTGCCGACTCTCAATATCCATGATTAAGAGCTTCAGCAGGTAAACCTGTGCCGCTGGCGGCAATGCCACCAAGATTTTTTCCACAGACTGGATCCGCAGATTCCCCCCTTGACGAAACCGTGAAACCTGGGAAGTATGGACCTTCCCCACCTCCACGAGTTGGTTTTAGAGGAGTTAGGTCGCGGGGGTAAGGCTGCTCTCAAGTACAGCCGATTTCCCTTCTGACGAAGCGCCACGCCTAAAGAAGCCGCCGATAGACGCTGATTGATAGCCTCCAGGGTCAATTTCCCCCTGACCATGCCGACTTTCTTCCCTAAACCTTCCCTAAAAGAGGGGTATGTGACGCCATGTAGCAGTACATAGCAGCACGTACCTCATGCGCTAGAACCCTTGCGGAGACTGAGTTTTCCTTAAGCTGGTGACAAGACTCGAACTTGCGACCGGCTGATTACAAATCAGCTGCTCTACCAACTGAGCTACACCAGCATTACCGACCTACCAGTTTACCAAAGCTTGCCGAAGAGGCTGAACGCCTCTGCATCCATCTTGGCAAATGCCTCACAATTTTAGGGCTTATGCCGTCACACCGATGAACAAGGGACTGAAGCCCATGGCCCCAACGGATGACCGAGGATTGGGGAGTATTTTGCGTAAACCACGTCCATGTTGGGATCCGTAGTTTTCGTGGTGAGGCTAATTACGGGCAAAACTCATTCCTCGCAAGCCTTTGAGCAGATTTGTGAAAACTCCAGGTTTCGAGCTGGACGGGGTTTAAAACTTCAGCTTGCCTATTGTTGACTTTTGTGGCTGATGCCCGTGCTCTGAACACCTGCTATACCCATAGCACTTTTGATCCCATCGCCAAAACAACTTTCCAACGACAGATTGAGTGGCTCAAGTAACTGCATCCCTTCTAGACTCAGGAGCCATGGGCTCAGGAACCTGTCTCCTCCACAGCAGGGCTTAGCCGCTGTGCCCCGTGGATTTTGCGTCGCCTGACCCCACCCTACGCCTGACCCCACCAACGGCGTCACCACCACCTACAGCTATGACGACAACGGCAACCTGATCTCAGAAATCAGCCCCGATCAGCAGACCACCTATACCTGGAGTGCTGAGAATCGGCTGATGGGGGC
>JAQCHG010000534.1 GCA_027619675.1 Cyanobacteriota bacterium | reverse complement strand
ATCTTCTCTAACGCCGCTGCCGTCACCACTAAGCGATCCGCCGCCAACAGGTCATAGACATTGAGGTTGGTGGCAGAAATCAACTTGACGTTGCAGAGGTTGCGGGCCGACAAATAGACCATTTCATGGCGCTCGGGGAGAATGAGCAACACCTTCTCACTGGCTTCAATGCCCCAGCGGGAAAAAGCGGCCACCAGTTCTTGGGTTTTGGGACGGGGCAACTGATCGGCAAACTCTTGTACCACCACCATGTCTTCAGTACGACTCTGGAAGGCGGTCCGTAGCGCCAAACGCCGCTCTTTGCGGTTCATTTTGACGCTGAAGTCCCGAGGCTTGGGGCCAAAGATGACACCGCCCCCTTTCCATAGGGGAGAACGGCTAGACCCTGCCCGAGCCCGCCCCGTCCCCTTTTGCCGCCAGGGCTTACGGCCACCGCCCCGCACCTCCGCGCGAGTTTTGCTGGAAAGGGTGCCTTGGCGGGCATTGTTCATCTGACGCACTAGCGCCCGATGGACGATATGAGCGGCATTTTCAGGTTTGGCTGACTTCAACTCAACGGAAGCGGTCCCGGCTTCCTGGCCTTGCCAGTCTCGAACTACACAATCAACCATGATGCTGTCCTTCTAAATCCTTAAGCCCATCAACAGGTGTTGGCGTTTACTGGGCACCCACCAAATTGGCTGGGGCAATGCTGAGCAGGGCACCCTTCTTACCTGGGACCGCCCCTTTCACCACCAGCAGATTGCGATCGCCATCCACCTTCACCACCGACAGCTTGCGCACGGTCACCTTGGCGTTCCCCAACTGACCCGCCATCCGCTTACCGGGATAGACGCGGCTAGGGGTGGTACCAGCACCAATGGAACCCGGTGCCCGGTGATTTTTAGAACCGTGGGCCATGGGACCCCGACGGAAGTTGTGGCGCTTTTGATAACCGGCGAAACCTTTACCAATGCTGGTACCGGACACATCCACCAGTTGCCCCGCTTCAAACAGGTCAGCGGTAAGGGCTTGGCCCAACTCAAAGCCATCCACGGCATCTACGCGGTACTCCTTGAGATGGCGTAGGGGATCGGCCCCAGCCTTCTTGAGGTGCCCCAATTGAGGCTTAGTCAGCGCCTTTTCGGAAGCGCTGCCGTAAGCCACCTGCACAGCGGCATAGCCGTCCGTTTGTGCAGTCTTGATTTGGGTGACAACACACGGCCCTGCCTGGATCACCGTGACAGGAATTGAGTTGCCCGCTTCGTCAAAAATCTGGGTCATGCCCAGCTTCGTCCCGAGAATCCCGACTGACACCGTTTCCCTTCCCCGTTGCGCACGACAAAATTGAGCTGCCTAGAGCAGCAATCCTCGGCTGAGGAATTGCCCTCTCCAGCCATCAAAGCCATCGGCAGACCATCTGCCTTCAGCGCTTTCCTTGCTTGATTAAGCCTTTTCGAGCCGCACCAGAACGCCAGACCCAACACGGGGACTGGCAATGCTCACTCTTGAAAGTTCAAGCTTGCTTGTCGCCCAGACTTAGTGGATTTACACCACTAGTTTCTGTTTTCAGCGACAATTAAACATCATACACACCCTAAACGGTAATGTCTAGCACTTTTTTGCTGCCGCCCTAGGGGGTGTCATCTATAAACGCAAGACCCCTGGTTGTGCAACGGTTACAGCCCTCAGTGCCGAGCGGCGTCAACTTGCGAACCGCTGCCTGGGGCGGGGGAGCGGAGGAGATAGGGGAGCGATCATTTTCGCCAAAGAATCTCGTCCTAGGACAGACGCGGGCGCGGTCATGCCTACCCAGGCAAACATTGACCTGTCACGGTTGACGCGCCCTGGCGGGGTTGACTGCCGCCGAGTCTGCCGAATTCATGGTGGAGAACAGGCCACCCTGTCCCAGAGATAGGAAACGTCAGGGCAGGCTTCTCTTATCTATGGTATTGCGAAACCCTCTAGCTGCCCTAGTGCAGAGCTTCGGGGTGCCAGTGTACTCTGTGAATAGTTCGCATCGGCCCAGCGTCTCAGCCCAGGGCGGGCGCTGTAGGCCTAGGGGTTGTCCTCAATCGAATTCCAGCACCCTGGTTGGCCAACGGTGGCAACCCTTAGCCGGTTTATCGGCACGGGTGTGGTGATGGCTTCCCAGCCAGGCTGTCAGCCTGAACTGATGGCACACCCTAGAGCTGGGCTCCCATCACTGGGGTTCTTTGACGCTGAAGCATGAAGATCTAGCAGGTAAGCAGACATGGCTTTATTGATCATCGGCAAAAAGTTTGTGCGGGATTTAGAAGCGTCAGGTGCCCTTGCGGTCAAAGCCCCCTTAGAAGGTGGATTTGAGGGCCGATACCAGCGGCGATTGCGGGCGGCGGGGTATGAATCCCTCAACCTCAGCGTCCGGGGATTAGGGGATCTGTCGGCTTACCTCACCGATGTCCACGGGGTGCGTCCTCCCCACTTAGGGAAAAAGACCGTCGGCCAGTCGGCGGCGGTGGGCTATACCTATTTTGTGCCCCCCATCATCAGCTATCGGATGGAGGCCATGCCCCCTACATCCAAGGGATTGGTCGTCTGGTTGCTGGAGGGCAACATCCTATCCCAGGAAGAAATTGCCTATCTGAGTGAACTGCCCCAGCGCATTCCTGGCTTGAAGGTGGTGTTGGAGATGGGGGGCGCTCGCAGCTTTACGTGGGAACCCCTGCAAGTGGCGATCGCCAGCTAGCGTTCCGTCGGCATTCAACGGGTGCCTAGTCCAGCGCGGCGTAAGTTTGCCAACCGTTTCCTTGGGTGGGGGAGCTGGGGAGCATGGGAGA
>JAQCHG010000533.1 GCA_027619675.1 Cyanobacteriota bacterium | reverse complement strand
TGAACCCAGCGACTCAGGTTTTCGCCATCACAGGTGTAGAGAATCTGGAGGCGGCGCAGGTCATGGTTGGCGGCGCGAATTAACGACTCCGGCAAATCTGCTAGATTCTGGCGTTGGGCCTGACGGGTGAAGGGATTGTCCGATCTCAAAATCTGCTGAATCAGGTGATCCTGCCAGGTTTGCTGATGGGCTGCCTGGACGTGGAACCAGTCCCCATAGGCGGTGAGGCAACGGGTGGAATCCTCTGCGCAAAGGGCATCCAGCAGGTTCAGTAGGGACTGGCTCAGGGGCGTGGTCAGCACCGATTGATAGAGCAGCAGCGCTGTGGCCTGTTGCCGATAGCGTTGCACCTTGGCGATCGCCTTTGCTGCGAGTCCACCCATATCCTTAAGTACCTTTTGAATCCCGTCTTCTGACTAGTTAACACCGCCCGCCCCCCGCCGTGACACCACGCCCAGGGGCTGCGGACGGCACGGCGTCCTGTCTCCCAGGGTAGGGGAGCGGCGGGGCCAGGGAGTGAGGGGGACGGTGATGCTGCCAGAAAGGACTGACGTATGATCGAGGCCAAGCCTATGTTCAGGCTTGGGTCCAGCCACCATTCCCCCATCATGCACCTACCGGAAGAGCAGGATGCCCCGATTCAAGTCAACATTGTGCCGATGATCGATGTGATCTTTGCGGTGCTGGTGTTTTTCTTGATTTCAAGTCTGTACCTGACGCGATCGCAGCCCCAACTGCCCGTCACCCTGCCCAGCGCCGCCACGGGGGAAGAGGGGCCAACGGTAAACACCTTGACGGTGGTGATTCAGGCCAGCGGCGAGATTTTTTTGGGCCAGCAGCCCACCAGCTTAGATACCCTCGCGACGGCCATTGAGGCCCGCCGCGTTGGTACCCAGCCCCTCGTGGTGGTAATTCGTGCGGATACGGTGGTGCCCCATGGTCAGGTGGTGGCGGTAATGGATCGGCTGCGGGCGATCGCAGGGGTGGAGATCGGCATTGCCGTAGCCCCTGAGGGACTGTAACGAACTGTAGAAGCCCTTAGGCACTCAAAGTAAAACCATGGGGATCGGGCTCAACCCTTGGCAGGGCAGGGGATACAACCGGGGCGATCCCCGCTGAGTGACCTGGGTATGTCAAGAAGGATTCTCAATAAGGAAATCCTCTTGCAAATAACCAGGAAAAATCGTTACTATTTTCAATAGTGAAGCGCTATTGAGAGGGAAGGAATGGTGGCCTACACTGCATCCGCATTGAAAGCAGAACTCAATGAGCGCGGCTGGCGCATGACCCCCCAGCGGGAGACGATTCTCAATACTTTTCAAAACTTGCCCCGAGGAGAACACCTCAGCGCGGAGGATCTGCGGGATATGTTGGCGGAGGAGGGGGAACAGGTGAGTCTGTCCACCATCTACCGCAACCTAAAGTTAATGGCCCGCATGGGGATCCTGCGGGAATTGGAGTTGGCGGAGGGGCAAAAACGCTATGAGATCAACCAGCCCTCTCCCCACCATCATCACCACCTAATCTGCGTGCGCTGCAACAAAACCATTGAGTTTAAAAACGATTCTGTCCTGAAGGTGGGTGCCCGCACCGCCAAGAAATCTGGCTACCACCTGCTGGACTGTCAACTCACGATCCATGCGGTATGCCCCACCTGCCAGCGATCGCTGTTGCCTGTGTAAGGCCGCATGGATGATCGGGACTTGTTGATTGACCTGCATCGGCGATCGCAGCGCCAAGGTCTCGGCGGTGTGGCCAAAACCCGCAGGACTTTGGCACTGTCAGCTATCAACTTAATCCCCCTGTAGTGGCCATGGAGTCATCGGTCCCTAAATCTCCGTTGAGGGGTTTTAGCAGCATCGTGCTCCCTTCAAATGTCATGGGGTGCTGTTATTCAAACCTTTAAAGGGTATCTATAAATACCGATATCTCTAGTTGGCCGATGATACAAAGCAAGCACTGAGGCTTTAAACACTAACAGTCATAAAACCCATAGTCTACCGTTCAAATTTCTAGCAACGGTGGGCAGGTTTTGTCCGATGTTACTCATTTACATTGACTGCATTAGAAACATCTGAGCCTCGACACTTAACTAGCCAGCGTCTAGGGTTCCGGTTTGCGTAAGCGTCAAATGTCTGGTCCAAGAGACGCAATCAGATTCTATCCATAGAATCTGGTTCACGGAGGGATAAAAGCCCGGGAGAAGTCCATCAGCCAATGGCTGACTCTTCTCTGCGGGCTTTTTGCATGCTTATGCGCCATGCCATCAGACCGCTGGCGTGTCCGTTGAATTGTAGGAAATGACTAAGATGGAAAACACTGCATTTTCCTGGGGGATTATTACATTCCTGCTAGGAACATTAGGCATTGGTGTATGGGCATCCAGACAAATTAAAGGGGACAGCGTCAACTTCTTGGTGGCGGGCAGAGGGCTGGCCCTGCCCCTAGCAGCCGCCACTTTAATGGCCCAGTCGGTTGATTCTAACGCCACCCTAGGGAATACCGATTTATCCTCTGAATTTGGCTTTTGGGCAGGGGCAGCCCTACCCATTGGCCTGTCCGTGTGCTTATTGCTCACAGGACTCTTCATCGCCAAACCCATGAACCGCATGGGGTTAATCACTGTTCCTGATTTCTACCGAGTTAAATATGGCCGTACGGTTGAACTGCTCGCAGCCTGCATTATGTCCGTTAGTTTTTCCTTTCTGCTAGCTGGCAACTTGGTAGCGGGGGGGTATATGTTTCAAAACTTCCTAGGACTGAGCTATTTTGGCGGCATTACCCTACTTGCCGTTCTAGTCCTTGCC
>JAQCHG010000532.1 GCA_027619675.1 Cyanobacteriota bacterium | reverse complement strand
CGGTGAAGTCCCCCCCGGGGAAAGCTGCGATCCGGACGGGCACACCCACAGGACGCAAGGGGGGGCGTGCCCTAGATCGAGCGGCGCGTATTTTCCAAGGCATTGAGCAATGGAACCGTCAACACCCTGAAGAGGCATTTGCTATCACCGCCAGCTTTTTAGAAACCAAGTTCAACATCAATCGCGGCGCAGCCCAGAGCTTCTGCGAGGCCCAGCAAAGCGCCATCCAAAAGATGCACGATCGCATTGGCCTGGAACCAGGACGGGCCAAGTACTTTAACCGGGGTAAAAATATCGACGAGATGGTGCAGTTTGTCGAAGCCCAGATCACCCCGTAACCCCATCCCCATCCCAGGCGCTTAGGGCGCGCAGTTGCGGTGTCTTTGGGGATTGGTGGGTGGCCATGCGGGCCAGTCCATCGGCCCAAAAGTGATGGTCTCAACTCGACCCTGGGGAGAAATTCCTCGCGGTGAATCTGCGATCGCCGCCCCTGCGCCCGCCGCTGCCCCGCCGCCGCCACCGCTGTCCTAGAGCACCGGAACCTCACCGCGCTCTACGGGCAGGGTGATGGTGAAGGTGGTGCCCTGGGGGTGGGCAGGGGTGCAGACCAAGGTGCCGCCGTGCTTACGTACCACAATTTCATGGCTAATGGACAGCCCCAATCCGGTGCCTTTGCCCACGGGTTTAGTGGTGAAAAACGGGTCAAATATGTGCTTTTGTACCGTTGGGGACACCCCTTCACCGTTATCCGTCACTTGAATCGTGACGGTATGGGGATCCTCCTGTTGGGTGCGCAGGGTAATGATGGGGGGGCGATCGTCCATCTCCTCTAAGGCATCAATGGCGTTGGCCAGGAGGTTCATAAACACCTGGTTGAGCTGACTGGCAAAACAGGCCACAGGGGGCAGATCCCCATACTGCTTAATCACCTGAATCTCTGTCTGGTCATGGGTGCTTTTGAGGCGATGGTGCAAAATCATCAGGGTGCTGTCTAGCCCCTCGTGGATATCCACCCGCTTCACCGCCGCCTGATCCAGACGGGAGAAATTTTGTAAGGACTGGACGATTTGCCGAATGCGGGTGGTGCCAATCTGCATGGACTCTAAAATTCTGGGCAAATCCTGGGCGATAAACTCAAAGTCTAAGCGCTGGCGCTGTTTAGCAATCTCCTCAGGGGTGGTGGGAAAGTGGGTTTCGTAGAGGGTGAGCAGCGCCAACATGGCCTCGGCATATTCCTGCAAATGGGCCATATTGCCGTAGATGAAATTGATGGGGTTATTAATTTCATGGGCAATTCCCGCCACCAATTGCCCCAAACTGGACATTTTCTCCGTGTGGATCAGTTGGGTTTGGGTTTTTTGCAGTTCTGCTAGGGTTTGCTGGAGATCGGCGGTGCGGGCGTGGACCTGTTGCTCTAGGGTGTTGTTGAGGGTGGTGATGTGCTGATAAAGCCCCTGCTGCTCGATGGCGATCGCAAACTGGGCTCCCAATGTCGCCGCCAACTGTGCATCCGTCGTTGTCCAGGGATAGACCTGCCCCCGTTGGGTTTGTCGCCAAATCTCAAAGGACTGCCGAGGGAAATCTTGCCGCCCATTGGGGTCAAACCGCCCCGCCCATAGGGTTTCCGTATCCCGTGCGGGCCTAAAGACACTCAAGTAAGCCACCACCTGCTGGTGAACCCGCAGCGGCACCAGCAACCAACTCCGCAGCTCCGCTTGTTGAAAAGCCAGTTGCAGGGTCCGCAGGCTACTCACCGTCAACACATCATGGATCGCCCAAGGGGCAAAAGCTGTGTTCTGAAGGTGGGCCTGCACCCCATGGATCAGCTCTGGCGGCTGGATTAGAGTTGACGACTGGGGCGTGTTGCCATAGGTGTATACCTGCCCTGCTCCGGTGGTTTTAGGGCTCGACGAGACCATCCCCTTGGGGATGAACAGCCGCCCCCCGGTACCTTGCAGGGCCTCTACCGTAGATGCTAGGGCAGACTCTAACTCAATGCTGCTAGAGCCATGGAGCAGGGTGGTGATGTGGCTAATGGTGGCTTCCCGTTGACTATGGGCCTGGGCGTCGGCTAGCAGGGCTGATTGGGCGATCGCGGTAGACAGTTGCCCCATGATCAGTTGGAGGGCTTCCATCTTTTGGAGAGGCAACTCTAGGGGATCGGCGTGGTGCCCCACCAGTAACCCCCAGAGGTGGTCGCCATGGAAAATGGGAGAAACCACACTGGCCTTCACCCCCATGGCCGTCAGGTATTCGCCATGGCACGGGTCTAGGGGACGATACACCCAGTCTTCCGCCAGGGCAGCCCCCGTTTCGGGATTCCGCAGGCGACTCTGGCCGATGACACCAGATTCCACATCAACGATGTTGCGAACTCGGGCTTCAACAAACAGTTGCCGGGTTGCGGGGGGGATATCATCCGCCGGGAAGTTTAGCCCCTTGAGGCTGGGCAACGGCCCCCCTGAGGCACAATGCTCCGCCACCACCTGACCACTCTGATCGGCATGAAATTGGTAAATCATCACCCGATCAGTCCCCAGAAATTGTTGAATTTCTTGGGCTGTGGTGGACAAAATCACCTCTAAATCCAGGGACTGCCGAATGCGATAAATGATGCGGCGCAGTAGCGTTTCAAAGTCCAGGGGTTGCAGATTTGCGGGATTTCCAGTCGGCTCTGGACAATTGGAGAGGGTGGACAACATCATTACGGCATCGCATTAGATTAGCAACCAGGTAAGAAGACCCCTGTCTTTAAGCTTTATATAAGAATTCCCTAAGCCCTGGTTGGTATACCTTTCAAAATGTTAAGAGAA
>JAQCHG010000531.1 GCA_027619675.1 Cyanobacteriota bacterium | reverse complement strand
AGGAGCCAGGAGTCAGAATCCAGGAGCCAGAAGGCAGGAGCCATGAAGGCAGGAGCGAGGAGTCAGGAGTTAGGAGTCCAAAATCCGCAATCCAAAATCCGCAATCCAAAATCCCCCAACCCCGTCGCTATAGTGAAAGAGACGCAAATCCTCATTCACCCATCGCAACCATGGTCCTATTTGGCTTTGGCAAAAAGCTCTCCCTCCCCAGCCCCAGTGAGGCGCTGCCCGGTCGCAGTGAAGCCATGGCCGTGCCTAAGCGGCACTACGTCAATGGCAATGACATCACGCCCCCATTCCCGGCGGGGATGGAACTGGCCGTGTTTGGCCTGGGCTGTTTTTGGGGGGCAGAGCGCAAGTTTTGGCAAACGGAGGGGGTGTATTCCACCGCTGTGGGCTATGCCGCTGGGGTCACCCCCAACCCCACCTATCGGGAAGTGTGCTCTGGCATGACGGGCCACAACGAGGTGGTGCAGGTGGTCTATGACCCCAGCAAGGTCAGCTATGACACCCTGCTGAAGGTGTTTTGGGAAAGCCATAACCCTACCCAGGGAATGCGTCAGGGCAACGATGTGGGGACTCAGTACCGCTCCGGCATCTATGTCTATTCCCCTGCCCAGCGGCAACAGGCGGAAGCGTCTCTCAAGGCATACCAGGCGGAGCTGAAGCAGGCGGGCTACGGGGAGATCACCACGGAAATTCTCGACGCCCCGGAGTTTTACTACGCTGAGGACTATCACCAGCAGTACCTGGCTAAGAACCCCGGTGGTTACTGTGGCCTCGGTGGTACCGGGGTGAGCTGCCCCACGGGCCTGAGCGTATAGACTCTCCGGTTGCCCTTGGGTTCTGTTCTTGATCGGAACGGCCCAAGGGCTAACAGTTTTTCCACCCCCAGGGTTTTTCAATCCCATGGCCTCTCTCACCGCCCCTCTGCAAGTGGATGCTCGCCCCCTAGCTCTAACGGACGAGCAGTTTTATCAGCTTTGCCATCACAACCCTGATCTGGCGATTGAACAAACCGTCCAAGGACATTTGGTGTTTATGGCACCGGTTGGAGGTGAAAGCGGCAACCGCGAGTTGGAATTGGGGGGTGAATTGTATCTCTGGAACAAAAGAGCAGGGCTTGGTAAGGTCTTCAGTTCCTCCACAATTTTTCGACTGCCCGTTGGCAGCAAGCGATCGCCCGATGCCGCTTGGGTTGAGCTTTCCCGCTGGCAGGGGTTGACCCCAGAGCAACGGCAGCAGTTTCCGCCCTTGGCCCCTGACTTTGTCCTGGAGTTGAGGTCACGTACTGATGATCTCAAACTGCTGCAAGACAAGATGCAGGAGTACATGGACAGTGGCGTGCGGTTGGGGTGGTTGATTGATCCCCTTCAGCAAACGGCGACGATTTACCGTCAGGGTCAAGAGCCAGAGGTGAGATCGCTGCCCGCCACCCTATCCGGCGAAACGGTGCTGCCTGGGTTCACCCTGGCGGTTGACGGCAATTAGAGATGTAACCGTTTCCTAGGCCGTAGGGCTCATTCACGCACCCCAGACCTTGCCCAGGTTGAGGGTAAACCCTGGCAGAATCGGTTCACCTGAAACCTGCTGGGGCGCTATCAAGGTCTCTGGGTTGCGGTTGGGTCCGTAGAGCATCACTTGCTGCTGTTGGCGGTCCACTAACCAGCCCAACTGACAGCCATTCTCCAGGTATTCCTGCATCTTGCTTTGAATTTTTGGCAGGCTATCCGACGGGGACCTGAGTTCCACCACAAAGTCAGGGCAGAGGGGCACAAACCGTTCCCGCTGTTCAGTTGTCAGCGTTTGCCAACGAGCAGCGGCAATCCAAGCGGCGTCGGGGGAGCGATCGCTGCCATTCGGCAGGGTAAAGCCCGTTGAGGAATCAAAGGCTTCCCCGAGGCCACGGCTTTCATTCCAGAGCCAAAGCTGACCGCTGATGGAAAGGTTCGCCTTGCCAGTTTCACCTCCCGTTGGCGGCATCACAATCAGCTCCCCTTGGGCAGTCCGTTCAAGTTTGAGGTCAGGATTCACCGCACACAGTTGATAAAACTGCTGCCGCGACATCTGTAGCACCGGGGATAGTTTCAACACAAGACTGCCCATCACTGGTCATCGCCTCCGGGTTTCATCCCTCAGTTTAGGCAATTTCTAGGGTGCCGAGATCGCCGTCCAGCGTGGCCATAATGCCGACGGGTAGGGCCGCATTTTCCCCATCGTGGCCAAAGGGCAGGTCCGCCACTAAGGGAATGTGCAAATCCGCCAGCCGTTCCTTCAGCACCGCCATCGCCGTAAAGCTGGGGGCGGTGTTGGTGGGGTCACAGCGGCTAAAGCGACCGATCGCGATGCCCGCCACCTGCTGCAATTTGCCCGCCATGCGCCAGTGGGTCAGCATTCGATCCAGGCGGTAGGGGGCTTCGGTGACATCCTCCAAAGCGAGGATGGTTCCAGCTAACGGCGGCTCGTGGGGGGTGCCCAACAGGTGAGTGGCGACGGGGAGGTTGGCAGGCAGCAGCGGCCCCCGCGCCACGCCCCCATGCCAAGACTGTCCCTGGAGAGGAGGCAGCGATCGCCCTGCTACCAGGTCAAACAGCCGCCGTTGAGACCAGTCCGGCTCCGCCGCTAGGGTGGTGAGCAGGGGACCGTGGACCCCGGCGATGCCCTGGCCCACTAGGCTCCACAGCAGACTGGTGATGTCAGAAAAGCCAATCAGCCACTTGGGCGTGGCCTGGGGCCAGTGCCAATCCTCTAGCAGCCGGGTACCGCCAAAGCCCCCCCGAGCGCAGAGAATGCCGCGACAGTGGGGATCTTGCCA
>JAQCHG010000530.1 GCA_027619675.1 Cyanobacteriota bacterium | reverse complement strand
GTGAGGGGTTTTTCCGCCAGCACATGTTTGCCCTGGTGTAGGGCGGTTTCAATCAAGTCATAGTGGCTGGCGGCGGGGGTGACGATGACCACGGCATCCACGTCGGGGCGGGCCATGGCCTCAGCCCAGTCGGTGCCTAGGTGAACGGTGGCGGGTAGGTCGAAGCGATCGCCAACAGCCACCAACTGTTCGGGACGGGGGTCCACCACCGCCACCACCTGCGCCTCGGGCAGGGCCAGGAAATTCCGCAGTAGGTTCACCCCCCAGCGCCCCACCCCAAAAATGGCCACCCCTACGCGATCGCCCATAGTCCGCTCTCCCATCTGGCTGCCCCCGCAGTGTTCCCCCGGTGGGGGCGGGGCAACCCACGGCGACATTCTCCGCCCCCTGGCGACTGCGTATAAGTAGGATGTTTCAATTAACCATAGCCTTCCTGAATATCCTGGCCTCAAGCATCCCCAGCCCTGCGGCTACTCGGTCTGGGGGGGAGCCGCCATCGCCCCAGGTCCCCAGATCGGGGCCATCGCCCCATAGGCCGCCTGGGCCGCCGCTTGCTCCGCCAGCTTGCGGGAGCGGCCCCGCCCGCTGCCCCAACAGCGCCCTTGAAACCACACCTCCGCCTGAAACCGCTGGGGGTCCCCATGGACCAGACTCACCTCGGTGACCCGGTACTGGGGCAGGGCCTTGTGGTGGGCCTGGGTCAACTCTTGCAGGGCCGCTTTGTAGTTTTGGCGGGTGGGATCTTGGCACAGGGCATGGGCGAGGGGAGCCATGTGGGGATCTAACCAGGAACGCACCAGGCTCAGGTCGCCCCGGCTTAGGTATAGAACCGCAATCACCGCCTCCATCATGTCCGCTAGGCGGGCGGGGCGGGCGGCGACATCCCCCGCCGCACTGGTAGAAATCTGCAAAAAGGGCTCCAGCCCCAACCGTTCCGCCAGGGTGGTGAGGGTGCGATCGCTAACCAGATGGGATCTCAACGCCGACAGTTCCCCCACGGGGGCGTCGGGGTAGGTTTCGCGCAAAAACTCTGCCGTAGCTAGCCGCAACACCGCATCACCAATGAATTCCAGTTGCTCATTGTTGCGATCGGCGGCAGCAGATACATGGGTCAGGGCCTGATCCAACAGGTTCCAATCCACCGAGGTGCCCTCCGGCAACCCCAGGCGGATTAAGCAACGGCGTAATTCTGCTGAGGGCGGCATCGACACATCCACCATAAATCTGTGCTGCACCCAGGTGCTGAGATGGAGGGGAGGAAAGAGCCGGACATAAGCCGGGTTCTGTTCTCCGGTGGACACCGGAGGGCGATTATCTATCTGGGACGGCTGTTACCAACCGCCTCATGCGGTACACCAAAAGCGGGACAGGAAAAGGACCAACCCTTGTCCCTGCGACCTTGCTCCCAACCGGGGTTTACCGAGCCGACACCTCTCGATGCCGCTGGTGCGCTCTTACCGCACCTTTGCACCCTTACCTGTGGGCCGCAGCCCCATCGGCGGTATGTTTCTGTGGCACTGTCCTCACGGTCACCCGCACTGGGCGTTACCCAGCAAGTTTGGTCCTTCGGGAGCCCGGACTTTCCTCAGGCTGGCAAACCAACCCGCAACCGCCTCGCCGACTCTTTCCTCACCCCAGTCTAGGCAAGGATTGCCGCTAAGAGGACAGAATCGCCAACAAGCTCCTGGGAGCATCCCACTTTTGCCAATTTACGCCCCACCAGCACAGCGCTACATCCCCCGACCCCGGCTACGTTCGTCCTCTGGCCTACTCCCAGCAAGGGCTACCGCTGATACCCATCTCCGGAGGGCTACAGAATCAGCCCGATGCCCCGCCGGGAATTCAAATTTCAGGCTCATCGCGATCGGCCATTAAGCATAGACTCCCTGGGTATCCCGGCCTCAAGAGTCCGTTTCAACGGACGTCTGCTGTGAGCCAGGGAATTGATTCCCTGGCGGTTGGGGAGCAAGACCAACTGGTGTATAAGCAGAAGTCTAGAAAGGGTGAGGGCTCACGAAAGCGGGACGCTCCCGTTGGCCCATCCCTGGGATGGTAAATCATGGTGCAGGGCGGTGCCCTTTAGAATGGGGACAAGCTGCGCTGGATATCCATCTCCTAAGTTGTTAGCCCATACCCAATGGCTTCTACCCTTTCTACCGATAAGACCCTGCTTACCTTTGACGACTATCTGGCCTACGACGATGGCACCGATAGCCGCTACGAATTGGTGGATGGTGAGCTAATTGCGATGCCCCCAGAATCCCCTGAGAATTTAGACCTTGCCCGGTTTCTATTGCTCCAGTTTTTGCAGCATCTGCCCCTACAGCGCATTGTCTACAACACTGAGGTGGAAGTCACGGGTCGTCGTGCCCGCTGTCGCATCCCGGATCTGCTGGTGCACAGTGAAGAATCTTTAGCCGCCTTGACGGGAGCCCGCCGCGCCACCCTGACCCGCGATATGCCGCCCCCCGCCCTTGTGGTCGAGGTGGTGAGCCCTGGGGAGGCGAACCGCGATCGCGATTATCGCTACAAACATACGGAATATGCGGCGCGGGGGATTGCCGAATATTGGATTGTGGACCCAGAAGAACGGCAGGTGACGGTGTGTCAATGGGTTGCGGGCCAGTATGAAGACACGGTTTTCAGTGGGGCTGCCCCAATTGTCTCAACCATCGTCCCGAGTTTGCAGCTCACGGTTGAGCAGTTGTTTGGGTTGGGCCAGTAGCCTACCTACTGGGTCGGGCGCGTAAATTTCAGGGTCATGCCGCCAGAATTGCCCAGCTTGCCACCATTGCCCACTGCCCCTCGGCGTTTATCTCTACCGATA
>JAQCHG010000529.1 GCA_027619675.1 Cyanobacteriota bacterium | reverse complement strand
TCCGATACATTTTCAGGGCGCAGACCCCTGCGCCCCTACGGATTCTCTGGGGTGGAGCATCACGGCATCCCCTCCATCGACTGATCCCGAACTGAGGTTGCCTTAGGACGCATGGTCAACCCATCCACTCAAGGTGAAGACCTTACTGGGTAGGCGCGATCGCCCCCGCCTTGATGCTGTGGCTAGGGACTGTAACCTTTGGCCAACCAGGGTGCCGACATTCATTGCTGACAGCCCTTAGACGGTCCCTGGGCAAGAAATTACCTGCTCAGACTGTGGGGTCTCGTCCCTCGACACCAACCTACGGCGGTATATTCATGCCCCAAAATCCCCTCAGGCTGACAGTTTCAGGATAGCCACCCCTACACAGGGGGGATGTCTTGCGGTGGCTGTCAGCCATTTACTGGGCTTGGATTTGGGAAAGCTGCACCCCTTGGTAATAGTGGGCCAGAATTTGCTGATAGGTGTAGCCCTGCTGGGCCAGGTTGTGGGCTCCCCATTGGCTGAGCCCCACCCCATGGCCAAAGCCTCGGCCTGAAATTTGCACCTGGGTGCCCGTCACTGCAATGGAAAACAGGGTGCTGCGTAGATTCAGCGCCCGCCGCAGATCGTTGCCGCTGACCACCCGGCTGCCGCTATCCCCTTCTAAACGCATGTCCACAATGCGGCCTCGGGGGGTGGTGCGTACAGGCGCAGCGGCGATCAGGTTGCCGACGCCGGGCACCCGCTGCCCAAACTCCCGCAGTGAAAAGCTGACCGTCCATTGATAGACCGGACTGCCCGCGTCAAAGTCTTGGACTGCCCGCAGGTAAGGGACGGGCTGGCTCCAGACATCCTCCACATTTTCCGTATGGCCCCCGGAGGCAGAGTGGAAGACCGCTTCGATGATTTGGCCGTTGTAGGTGAGCACCTGGCCTCGGGTGGCTTCGACGGCGGTTTGGGTACTGGCGGCTTCTTCCTCTAGGCCCCCGTACACCTGCCAAGCGGTGGTGCTGCCCACGTCGTAGTTGGGGTTGCGGTTGCGCTGGCGATGATACAGCACGTAGGAGCGGGCGGAGACCGACTGGGCTTTGAGGGCTTCTAGGGGCCAACTGGTAGGCATTTCGCCCCCTACCACGCTGTAGAGGTATTGCTCCAGATCTACGTAGTTGATGGCGGTGAGGCCATTGCCGCCGGGGATCACCAGCACCCGACCGCGATACCAACGATCGCCAATAAACACGTAGCCGCCACTGCTGGGCTCTACCCAAAAGGCACTGCTGCTGCGATCGCCGGCCTTGATGCGGTTGCCCTGGGCCTCGACCACCAGCGATCGCCCAGCGGGGGTGGTGCCAAGGCTTTGCCCGTTGAGATCCTTGAGGCTGCCGTCGTTAGAGGTGCCGACGGTGATCTGCCGTGCCCCTTCTTGCACGGCCACCCGCAACTCTAGGGCGCTGGCGGGCAGACAAATCAACAGCCACAGCAGCAACGACAACCCTGGGTTGCGACCAGGAGAAAGACGTTGGGGGCGAATCCGGCGCGTCCAGGTACGGGCGAGGCGAAGGGCACTAACCATCGTCAAAATCCTATCGAGTAGCGATTTTAAAGGGCGGGCACAAGGGCCAGCCATTCCCCGGTCATGACGGCCCCAGGGGAAAAAAGTTCAGCCCCCACGATACCACTGCTTTTCCCAGGGGGATCAGTCCAGGCCCCTACAGCCCCTACAGCAATGCCGCCGATTCATAGAGTCGCCGCAGCACCGCCAAAATGCGGCTGCCGTAGAGGGTATCTTCTGACCAGCGGCCACTGAGTTGCTCCACCGTGGGGGCCACCCCCCGCAGCACAAAGTCAAACCGGGGATCCACCCGCTGTTGGCTCAGGGGTTCGGTACTGGCATAAGCCTTGAGGTGTTGAATTTGTGCCCGCACCCCCAGGCGGGGATCCCGAAAGCTGACGCCGCCATCGCTGCCCACGGCCCCAATGCCGCCAAAGTTGTTGTCGTCGGGGTTGAGGTTGCCGCCAAACCGCAAAAAGCTGGTTTCTACGCACATTTGGCAAAAGGCGATGTCGTGGTTGACCCCCTCTAGGGCCGCCTCTTCGCGATAGAAGCGGGGCAGGTCTTTGTAGCGATCGGGGGCGCTCTCGTTGTTGGCCTTGAGGAACATCAACAACTGCACGTCGGAGGTGTAGCCCCGCCCCATGATGTAGTTGAGATGATCCACACAAATCTGCAAGGCCCCTTGGGTTTTGAGGGTGACGGTGCGGGTGCTGGCATCCCAACCGATCGCCACGTTGTAGTCCCGCAAATCCACGGCTTTGACGTAGACCACGTTGCGGTAGCGCACCCGCCGCACCTCTGCGGCCCCGGCGATGTCGAGGCCGAGGCGATCGGTGAGGTCCATGGGAATGTAGGCGTTGTCGTTGATGATGATGCCCTTTTCGTCATAGACGCCGTTGTTGATGCTGATATTGATCTCGGGGAAGCTGGTGGTGGCGCTGCCATCCCCAGCCACGGCGCGACTCCAGGAGGCGGTGCCGTCGGCGATGCCCAGGGCCAGTTCCCGGCGGCGGTTTTGCAGCAGGCTGAGGTCGTCGGGGTTGCTCAGGTAGCCCACCTCCATCTGCAAGGAGGGGCAACTGAGGCGACGGATGAAGGGCAGGCTGCCCACAATTCCGGTGGTGTCGGGGCGGGCACCCCGGCTGGGCAGTTGGGGCACCCGCCGCAACAGGGCCAACAGCAGCAGCTCGGCGTGGGCCTTGCGGGCCTCGTTATTGGCGATGTAAAACACGCTGGCCCCCCGAGCGGCGGAGGTGTTAGAGAAGCCCGTGTGCAGTTCTAAGGCCACATCGTCT
>JAQCHG010000528.1 GCA_027619675.1 Cyanobacteriota bacterium | reverse complement strand
AATGGGTCCCTGCTCCCCAGATTGCAGGCTTTGCCCCTGACCTGGCGGGTGTTGTTGGTATCCGTGGGGCTGGTGGTGGTGCCTGTCTTTTTTGAGGCCCCCTTGGTGCGATCGCTGCCCTGGCTCAGCTTGACCCTGACGGGTACCTGGCTGCTGGCAGGCATTGGGCTCATGACCCGCAGCAACACCCATCCCTGGGGTGATTTATTAGTGGGCTTTGCTTGGACTTGGTTAGCTGGATCCCTCTATTGGGGCTGGTTTCGCTGGGAACCCTTCATTCACATCCCCGTGGAATCCGTTGCCATTCCCATCGTGGTCGCCCTCTTGGCCCAAGGCCGCAACCGCATCGGCTGTTACTTTTACCTGGGCTCCCTGCTGGGGACCGCAGTGACGGATTTGTACATGTATTGGATGGACCTGATCCCCATCTGGCGGCAGGTGATGGTGAGTGATCCAGCCGGAGCCTCCCTGCTGCTCGAACAGGCCATCTCCATTCTTCAAAACCCCATTGCCTTGAGTCGGGCCTTGTTATTGGGGTTGGGGTTGCTGACCCTGGGGCTAGTGCCCTTGCAATCAAAGCAGCCCTGCTGGTGGGCCTTTGGCGGGGCGGTTCTGAGTACCCTGCTAGTGGATGGATTGTTTGCCATCAGTGCCTTTCTGGCATGAGGTAGGCTACCCCACCGCAGGGAGCGTGTATCTTTGGCATAATGATGCCAACTCGTCCTCAGACTGGCCCTACGATAGGCAAAGCCTCCACTTGGTAGGGGCAATGCCCTTTCTTGGCGGCTCACTCTATTCAGCCCCTGATGCACAGTGACTACTGGAAGACCCGGGCCGTACATGGTGTTGCAAACTGATTCTGGCAGTCGCCATTTGTCCCTGGCGGGTAACAGTTGCTGGACGGTGGGCCGCAGCGATGACAACAATTTAGTCTTGCCCGATCGCTGGATTTCCCGCAACCACGCCATGATCCAGTACATGGAAACGGGGGAGTTTTACTTAATTGATCTGGGTAGCCGCAATGGCTCCTTTATAAATGGGCGCAGAGTGAGTGTGCCTGTCACCCTGCGGGATGGGGATATGCTCACCTTTGGCCAAACGGAGATGCAGTTCTACTGCCCCACCTATGAGCCCACTTTGCCCAAGGCGGAACCCAGCACCCAAGACTTTACGGCCACCGCTACCCTCCATGTGCGGCGCTTGATTTCCGTCATGGTAGTGGATATCCGTGACTTTACGGTGATGACCCGCCAAACCGACGAAAAGGTGCTGTCAGAATCCATCGGCACTTGGTTTCGCTGCGCCGGGGACATCATTAGTGACCACGGTAGCTGGGTGGATAAGTACATCGGCGATGCGGTGATGGCGGTCTGGATCCACGGTCCAGACGGGGCCGAGTTAAAGGAAATGATGCAGATCGTTGAGGCTATCAGCGCCCTGTCTAAGATGACTAGCGAACTCCATAAGCGCTTTCCGCTCCCCTTTCCCCTGCGGATTGGGGCGGGGCTGAATACGGGCTATGCCATGGTGGGCAATGCGGGCAGTGGCGATCGCCCCGAATACACCGCCCTCGGGGATACGGTTAACGCAGCCTTTCGGTTTGAAACCTCCACAAAGCAGTTGGGGCTGGATGTGGCGATCGGCGAGACCACCTATGAATACCTGGTCAAACTCGGAGCCACTGAGGATCTCTTTAAGCGCTACACCGTCACCATGAAGGGCTATGAAACCCCGATTGTGACCCACGCCAGCACCTTTTCTGACTTAGATCGATTCCTCCTACAGCAACAACCCTAGGGCGGGTCAGCCAGGGTGGACGGGCTGGGGTAGGCTAACCATGTCCACCGTGGGACTGCGCCCAAGGGCTATCACCGCTGCCCAACTAAGGCTGCTGTTTGGGCGTTGATGACGGTCCCGAGGGCAAACAGTAGAGTCGGGTGAGATCGCGGTCTTGTTCGTAGATGATCAACATGTTCTGGTCTTCTAGAAACCCACGGAAATAGCCGTCAATCCTGGCCAGGGTTTGCCCCTGCCAGTCAACTAAGCGGGTTTCGTCAAATTCGTAGGAATACACCACCAGCAAGTCGCCATCAGGGCTGACAGTGTAGATATCGCCAGCGGCAAAGCTAACCACGGGGTCACCCGCGAGGGTGTAGAGGGTGTGTTGATTTGAGGTGGGGGAGTAGATGATCACGCCCCGCCCGTTAGGCATCAACTGGGTAAACTGTCCTGGAAAGTCCGCTAGCACCGTGCCGTCCAAAGCTAACAGGCGGGTGTTTTGGAGGGTGTAGTCGCGGGTCAAGATGCCTTGGTGGTTGGGTAAAAACTCCAGCACCTCCCAATCAAAACTGCTCCATTGACGCCCATCCCAGCCATAGATGGCATATTGCCCCGTCTCGGTGCGGGTAATCAGCCCTTCTCCATTGGGCAGCAACCGAAAGAAACCACCAGGCAACACCAGGGTTTCGCCCCCTAGGCGCGATCGCACTTGGGTAGACAGGGGAGATTGCCAGGATTGCAGCACCAGGTACTGTCCATCCGCAGACAGGGCACCGAATTGCAAACGCCTGCCGTCTTCCACGGCTGGAAAGGTAAAGAGTTCAGTGCCCTCTAGGGTCAAGACGCGGTAGCGATCGCCCGCCGCTTGGTGGGTCAAGACCCAGGACGGATCAACCGCATCCGTCGCCGCCCCCGTAAATGCTGTATCGGGCCAAATCCACTGCACCAACTGACCGGGGAAGGTGCCCAGGGACGTGCCCTCCCAGCTCAACAGGTGAGTGGTTTCTGGGGTTTGGGATAGGGTAACCAGACCGCGATCGCCCGGTAGGTATCCG
>JAQCHG010000527.1 GCA_027619675.1 Cyanobacteriota bacterium | reverse complement strand
AGGCAATGTCAAAGCCGTTGCTCAGGGGGGCAATGGGAATTTCCAGCAGTCGCCCCTGGTTGTAGAGCTTTTGATTGCCCTCCCGGTGGCTACACACCTCCACCTGGGCCAGGTCAGGCCAAGGCTGCCACGGGGCAGACAGGGCGGCTTTGTCGCCATAGTTGGCCTGCTGGGTGCTGAGGCGGAGCACCCAACTCTCAGGAAAACGCTGAAAATACTGCTGCGCCAGGGTGAGGATAGAGGGAATCAGGTATTCGTCACAGTTAATGGTGAGCACATAGGTGCCCCGCGCATTCAGTAAACCACTGAGCCGCTGGATAATCTCCCCGCGAAAGGGGCTGACGAACTGGCGTAGGCGGGGATCACTGTAGTCATCGGGGCGACAGCCGGGGGGATAGACCAGAATCAGATCCACATCCCCCTCCACAGCGAGAAAGGCATCAAACCATTCCTGGGGAACCCCTTCGCGCATGGGAACCACGATGGATAAATAGGGTGCAGTCATACCAATCCCTTAGGTGCCGACAGCGGTGGCGTAACGGTGCAATCACCATTCGTCGGTTTTAAGGTACCCAACCCCTGGACGGGACAACAGCAGATACTGGACCGTCTAGCCCACAACTTTTTGGAACATTTACATGGGGGGAGGCGGTTTCACGGAGGGGCTTGGGCAGACTGGGGCTGTCCTCCCAGTGCGGTTCTCAGCAACAGTAATGGAAGTTAAAGCCACCACCATCCCCGAGGTTTTGGTGCTAGCCCCCAAGGTATTTCAGGACGAGCGGGGATTTTTTTTTGAGAGCTTTAATCAGCGGGTGTTTGATGCCGCCGTCCAAACCCCAGTTACCAGCCCAGTCACCTTTGTGCAGGATAACCACTCGCGATCGCAGCAAGGGATCCTGCGGGGTTTGCACTACCAGTTACAGCAGACCCAGGGCAAGCTGATTCGCGTGATCAGCGGCGAAATTTACGATGTAGCGGTGGATATCCGCCGCAGTTCCCCCACCTTTGGCCAGTGGGTGGGCGTGGTGCTCAGTGGGGAAAACAAGCTGCAACTGTGGGTGCCCCCCGGCTTTGCCCATGGTTTTTACGTCCTTTCCCCCACGGCGGATGTGCTCTACAAGGCCACGGATTTTTACCACCCCGCCTCGGAGCGCAGTTTGGCCTGGGATGACCCCACCCTGGCCATTGATTGGCCCCTAACGGGAGCCCCCTCCCTGTCTGGGAAGGATCGGGCGGGGCTGACCCTAGACCAGGCGGAGGTATTTCCATGAAGGGGCCACAGGTGTTGATTTTGGGAGCCCAGGGCCAACTAGGTCAGGCCCTGATTCACCAGTTGGAGCCAATGATGCCCACGGTGGCCCTGGGGCGGGCGGCGTTGGATTTGACCCAAGGGGATCGGATTTTGCCCCTGGTGAGCCAGTATCAGCCCACGGTGATCGTCAACGCCGCCGCCTACACCGCCGTAGATCGCGCTGAAACCGAATCGGACCTAGCCCACCAGGTCAACGCCACTGCACCGGGGTTGCTAGCTGAGGCCGCAGCAGCGGTGGGGGCACGGTTGATCCACCTTTCCACCGACTATGTGTTCGATGGGCACCGCAGCCGCCCCTGGCCCGAGGACGCCCCCACCGCCCCCCTCAGCGTCTATGGCCGCAGCAAACTGGCGGGGGAAGTGGCGGTGCGATCGCACCTGCCCGATCACCACCTGATTCTGCGCACCGCCTGGGTGTATGGCGCTCAGGGACCAGGGAATTTCGTCAAAACCATGGTGCGTCTGGTGCGGGAACGGCCAGAATTGCGGGTGGTGGCGGACCAAATTGGCACGCCTACGTGGACTGGGGATTTGGCGGCGGCGATCGCCCGCCTGATTCAACTGGATGCCGCCGTGCCCCCTGGCACCTACCACTACACCAACAGCGGCGTCGCCAGTTGGTATGACTTCGCCGTGGCCATTGTGGAGGAAGCGCGGGCATTGGGGGCACCGCTTCAAGTGGAGCGGGTGGTGCCCATCCCCAGTGAAGCCTACCCCACCCCGGTGGAGCGCCCCGCCTATTCCGTGCTGGACTGCCGCAAACTCACCGCCCTGCTGGGGGCACCGGCTCCCCATTGGCGACAGAGCCTCCGCACCATGTTGCAGCACTACCTAAAGGAGCCGTCATGAAAGGGTTGATTCTCTCTGGGGGGAAGGGCACCCGCCTGCGGCCCCTCACCTACACCGGGGCCAAACAATTGGTGCCCGTGGCCAATAAGCCCATCCTCTGGTACGGCATTGAAAGCCTGGTGGCCGCTGGCATCACCGACATCGGCATCATTGTCAGCCCGGAAACCGGGGCCGAAATTGAGGCGATCACGGGCAACGGCGATCGCTTCGGAGCCCGAATCCAATACATTTTGCAAGCCAGCCCCGACGGCTTGGCCCATGCGGTGAAGGTGGCCCGCCCCTTTCTCCAGGCAGATCCCTTCGTCATGTACCTGGGGGATAACCTGATCCAGGATGGCCTCGGCGGCTTTGTGCAAGCCTTTAAGGATCAGGGGTTAGATGCCCTGATCATGCTCAAATCCGTGCCCAACCCCACCGCCTTTGGGGTGGCGGAGGTGCGCGATCGCCGGGTCATTCGCCTGGTAGAAAAACCCGCCCAGCCCCCCTCTGACCTAGCCCTGGTGGGGGTCTACCTATTCTCCGCCGCCATCCATACCGCCATCGACCAGATCCACCCCTCCCCTCGGGGCGAGTTGGAAATCACCGACGCCATCCAACAACTGATCGACACCCAGCAGGCGGTGGAGGCGCAAACCCTAGCCGGGTGGTGGCTAGACACGGTCAAAAAGGATGAC
>JAQCHG010000526.1 GCA_027619675.1 Cyanobacteriota bacterium | reverse complement strand
CCTCATCCCAGCCCATGCGCCCATATCCCCTAATCCCCACCCCGCCATTGTGGCAAAGGCCGCCAGGGTCTGCACCTCAACCTTAGGCGACGACACTCCTAACTCCTAGCTCCTGAATTCCCCCCCAACCCCCATGGCTGCCCCCACGATCGCCCAACTCATCCACCAATTTGAAACCTGGGCTCCCCCCCAGTGGCAGGCCGACTGGGACAACTGCGGTTGGCAGATTGAGCCCGGCATCCTCAACGACCCGGCGCGGGTCTTGGTGTGCCTCACCCCCACCCTCGCCGTCATGGCAGAAGCGATCGCCCTTCAGCAGGCGGGCACCCCCGTCAACCTAATTTTTGCCCACCATCCCCTGATTTTTAGCCCCCTTAAAGCCGTCACCAAAGGCGACCCCGTGGGGGATATGGTGCGCCTCGCGATCGCCCACGGCATCGGCGTGTATAGCGCCCACACCAACTTTGACCAAGTGGCCGACGGCACCGCCGACGTGCTGGCCCAACTTTTGGACCTGCACGCTGTAGAACCCCTCACCCCCACCCAACCCAGCGTCGGCTATGGCCGCGTGGGGCACCTGCCCCAGCCCTGCGCTCTGGAAACCCTGCTGCACCAGATCCAAACCCAATTGCAGCCCCCCCGCCTGCTCTATTCCCCCGAAGCCAACCTCCAGCAGTCGGTGCAGCGGGTGGCGGTGCTGGGGGGGGCCGGGGCCAGCTTCCTCAAGGACGTGGCCCGCGCCCAGGCCCAGGTGTACCTGACATCTGACTGTAAATTTCACCAGTTCCAAGAGGCCCGCGATCGCGGCGTGGTGCTAGTGGATGCAGGCCACTACGCCACCGAACGCCCCGCCTGCGATCGCCTCGTCACCCGGTTTAAAGAGCAGCGGGTGGCCTGGGTGCAATTGAGCGATCGCGACGAAGACTTTCGCCAATTTTTTAACCCCTAGCCAAACCGATAGCCAAAGCCCCGCAGGGTGACAATGTATTGGGGATGGCTGGGATCTACCTCGATTTTTTCCCGCAGCCAGCGGATGTGGACATCAACCGTTTTGCGATCGCCGACAAAATCCGTCCCCCACACTTGATCAATCAAATCTTCCCGACTCCAGACCCGGTGGGGCTGCCCCATAAACAGTTCCAAAATGCGAAACTCCTTGGGGGACAACGCCACCTCCTGATCCTTGACCAACACCCGCAGTTCATTCAGCAACAGGGTGATATCCCCATAGGTGAGCACCGACACCTCTGGCTCACGGGCAGGACGGCGGGAGCGGCGCAGCAACGCCCGACAGCGGGCAATCAACTCCCGCATACCAAAGGGTTTGGCCAGGTAATCATCGGCCCCCACTTCCAACCCCACCACGCGATCGGTTTCGCTGGCCCTGGCGCTGAGGATCAAAATCGGCAGGGTTAAGTTTTGGTGGCGAATCATGCGACACACATCCAGACCATTCACCCCCGGCAGCATCAGGTCCAAAATCGCTAAATCAAAGGCCGTCAACGCCTGGGGCGCTTGGGTATTCATCAGCAGGTCCAGGGCGATGGTGCCGTTTTCCGCCACAGAAACGGCGTAGCCCTCATCCTGAAGGGCCAAGGCAACGGTTTCTCTGATTAAGTCTTCGTCATCCACCACTAAGATGTGCCCCGGCTCCATAGCCAAGGGGTTGGGGTAGCGATCCCTGCGATCCCGTGTCATAACAGGCTGACCTGGGGCGGTGGCCCTGGGGTTAACCCCCGCATGTTCGGGGCAACGGCTTAAGGCTGGAAGATGCTGAGGTTAAGAATTTTCCGCACCGCTGTTAACCTGGGGCCGCGATCGCCAAATCCCCATATTGGGCCTGGGTTGCCCGTCCATAGTCCCCAGGGGCTAACCACAGCATGTGCCCCCGCTTGCCCGCCGAGACCGCAATCTGGGGGTAACTCTGGGCCGAGCGATCGAGAAAGACCGGGTAGGGCTTCTTGCACCCCAGAGCCGTCACCCCCCCCCGGATGTAGCCCGTCAACCCCTGCACCGCCTTTAGGGGCACGGTTTCCACCTTGCGATCGCCTGTCAGCTTGGCCAGGGCCTTGAGGTCGAGTCTGGCCCCAGCAGGAATCACCGCCAGACAGACGCCGTGGCGATCGCCCTGGGCCACCAGGGTTTTAAATACCTGCTCGGGGGGAATTTGGAGTTTTTCCGCCGCCCGCTCTGCCCCCAAATCCTGGGGATCCACCTCATAGGTGAGCAGGTCGTAGGCAATGCCCTGCTGGTCCAAAATGCGGGCCGCGTTGGTTTTCATGGTGGGGCTACTCGGCGAATGGTTGCCAATTCCCCGCTAGGATAAATGCTGCCCAATAGTAGGGGTGGCTGTAGGTGTTATCCGCCGCAATCATCTCTAGCTGCACTGCTCGCAGGGGCTCACTGCGGCCCATGCACGCCATCAGGTTCTCGTAATACCGCGCCATCAAACTTTGGGTATCAAAGCCATCCACCTGCCACAGGCTCAGCAGTTGCGTCTCGGCCCCAGCAATGGCAAAGGCCCGCCGCAAGCCATACACCCCCTCGCCATCGGCCACATCCCCCAGCCCGGTATCACAGGCAGAGAGGACAACCAACTATGACTCAGTACTACTACCCTTATCACCAAAGTAAAAGCCCAGCGCTGCCCCCGCCAAAGCCGAGTTTGAGGTCAGCAAGAGGCTGATGACGTCCTTAGTCATTTCCCATTCAGGTTCTTTCTCCGAATTAAGGAGAGCACCAACATGATCAAGGACAGTAATCGAGAGGGCTCCGAAGGCAGTACCTATGAGGAGGTAGAGCAGCCCATTAGCCAATCTGCCCCTAACTGTTTCTCGTGC
>JAQCHG010000525.1 GCA_027619675.1 Cyanobacteriota bacterium | reverse complement strand
TGGGGACGCGAATGCCGAGGGTGCCTGTGCCCAGGGGGTTCATCTGGGGGGGGACGCGATCGCTGGCGGGCAGCACCAAGGTCAAGGCCCCCGGCCAATGGCGATTCGTCACCTGCCGCCAAGTCGCTTGGGCCGCCGCCGACCCCACCACATAGGAGGCCAGATCCGCCCAATCAGCCCCCATCAAAATCAGGGGCTTGTCGGCGGGCCGTTCTTTGGCCGCATAGATGCGATCGCCCCGATCGGGCCTTGCCGCTAGGGCGGGCACCGTATCGGTAGGAAAACTGGCCAGGGCTACCCCTGAGGCTACCTGGTCAACCAACGTATCAAGGGATACCTGAGGCATGGTGCCGCGACCTAGGACTTACCCCGTAGGAGTTGCTTGACGGTCTCCACCATCTCATCAGGGCGAAAGGGCTTGGCCACATAGGCATCGGCCCCCTGTTTCATGCCCCAATAGCGATCGAACTCCTCCCCCTTCGACGAACAAATCACCACGGGAATGTCTTGGGTAGAGGGGTTGTTTTTAATCCAACGGCACAGTTCATAGCCGTTCATGTTGGGCATGACGATATCCAGCACCACCAAATCCGGCGTGGTTGTCGCGAGTTTCTTTTGGGCCTCTATGCCATCCTTGGCCTCCACAATGGTCATGCCCGCCTGAATTAGCAGACCGGCCACCATTTCCCGTAAGGCAGAACTGTCATCCACGATTAGGACTGTGCTCATCGACTAACCTGGGGCTCCAGTGGGGTTCATCCGACAATACCTTACGGCATCGTGTTTGTATTATGGCGAAATTCCCCAGAGGGTTACCTCCCACCCTGTTTAATCGTCTAAGGCGGCGAGGACGGTTTTGGGCGTTAGTTTGTGCTTAAACCACACCACCCGCGCGGGCACATCCCGCAGATCAACCCCGGCTTTCTCTAGGCTGAGCCGTTCAGAAATGGCCAGGATTAAGTCCCGGCGTTCAGCCTTGCGGACCTGGGCAAACTTTTTGCGCAAATATTCTGGTCGCCAGTAGCCGACGATTTCTAGCAAAAAGCTGCGTCCATCGGGGTGTACAAGGCGAAAGTCTGGAATCATGACGCTACCGGGAATGGGGACTAAATCCACCTCCCGCTCTAGTCGCCAAGAGCTCTTCGGGGGCCAGCGATCGGCAAAGGACGCTTCGATCATGCTGTCGTAGGGCTTGCCGGGGGGATAGTGGGACACCAGCCCACAGTCAGCATCCAGGTGAAAGTGGAGATCGCGCACCTGGCCATTGCAGGGTGGCGACCAAACTCCAGCGGGTGACGTGGAGAATGGCGGGGATCAATTTCGCCATGTCTAAGCCATAGCGGGTGCTGGCCTTAAACAAGCTGGTGGGGCCGTCGATGGTGATGGTAAAGCCGTGGTCCGCATCCCCTTCGATGTACGCCATCAGCCGAAACAGCTTCAGGTAGCGGAACATCAATTTATATTCCCCTGGATCATTGCGGTGTAAATTCATCACCACCTGGCTGGCCCGGTAAAACACCCCCTGTACCTGGGCCAAGTTGTAGCGGTGAATCAGGGCGGCTGGGGTCGGGGCTTCAAAGCTGGTGAGGCGGTGGTTTTCCTTCAGGTCTGCGTAGAGGCCCTGGCGCAGGTCCACCGCCGTAATCTCTTGGTCCAGTTCTTGCCCCAGGGCTAGGGCCAACCTGTCTAAATGATCGGTGGCGGCGGCGGGGCTCGGGATCGTGGCACTGGCCAGGGCAAATACCCGTTCCCGCAGTTGCACCGGGTCTAGGGGGCTGACGGGTTCAAAGGTGCTGAAACTGGCCCGCAAGATATGGGCCAACCCCCGTTTGATGCGGTAATCGGTGTGGTCCCCTTCTAGGGCCTGAAGTTGTTCGTTCAATACCCCTTGGGCTTCTCCCTGGTGGCGTTGAAACAGGGCGATCAATTGGGCGGCGATCGCGCAATTGGCTTCGTCCAGCGGCAGTCGTTTGGGGTGTAGCGTTTCCCCCCGAGGGCGGTGGAGGAGTAAATCAGACGGTAACGTGGCCCTGTCTCCAGAAATCAAAATCCAGGGGTCGGGGGCCTCCGTCGAGGCTCACCCGCCCCAGCCCTCAACTACTGGCTACTGCCTCCGCTGTAGCCGATGGGGGCTCAAACTTGTAGCCAACCCCCCGCACCGTTTGAATCATGGTGGGCTGGGTCGTATCCACCTCAATTTTTTTACGGATCTGACCAATGTGGACATCCACAACCCGTTGATCCCCGACGTACTCATAATCCCACACCTTTTGGATCAACTCGGCCCGTCGCCAGACCCGCCCAGGATGGCTGGCCAAAAAGTGCAGGAGATCAAACTCCAACGCCGTCAGGGACACCAATTGATCGTGGAGGCTAACCTCCCGCCGCACCGGATCAATGGCCAAACTATTGAAAATTAACCGCTGCTGCTCCGCCACCGTCACCGGGCGCTGGCGCTTCAAAATGGCCCCGACCCGCACCTCCAATTCCCCGAGACTAAAGGGCTTGGTGAGATAGTCGTCGGCCCCCTGGTGAAACCCACGAATCTTATCGGCCTCATCGCTGCGACTGGTGAGCAGAAGCACAAACACCCCGGTGCGAGACTGCAACTCCTGGCAAATGTCGTACCCGTTGGCATCGGGGAGGTTGACATCCAAGATCACCAGATCCGGGTTGAACTGATCGAAGGCCGCTCGGGCTGTCTTGCCATCCTCGGCGGCTTCCATTTCATAGTCCTGTTTAGACAAAAACCGATAGACCAAGTTGCGAATGGCCGGGTCATCATCAACGACAAGTATCTTGGCAGAGGCCATAGTTATGAACGCTTTACCGAAGGGACATGG
>JAQCHG010000524.1 GCA_027619675.1 Cyanobacteriota bacterium | reverse complement strand
ATCCGCCGCCGCCGCTGCTTGTAACCGCTGCTCAATCACGGGCCAGGGGGTGAGCAAATCGCTGAGGCTGATGGCGCAAAAGTCGTGCATCAACGGCGCACCCACCCGCGCCGCCGCCGCTTGCAGGGCAGAAATGCCGGGATAGCTGGTTACCGTCGGAGTTTGGCCATCCCAGCCCTGGGCCTGTAATATCTCCAACACCAGCCCCGCCATGGCGTAGATGCCACAGTCCCCGGAGGAAATCACCGTGATGGATAGGCCCCACTGGGCCAGGGCGATCGCCCGCTCAGCCCGCTGCCGTTCTTGGGTGATGGGCCAAGCTTCCACAATTTGCCCCGGTCGTAGCAGGGGACGAATCAAGTCGATGTAGAGCTGATAGCCAATCACCCCATCCGCCTGGGTAATGGCGGCGCGGGCAGCGGGGGTGATTTGGTCGAGACGACCGGGGCCGGTGCCCACTAGGGCCAATTGGCCCTCGCATCCGGTCCATTCCACCGTGGCGGTGGCCACCGCTAGGGTGACCGCGCCGCTGTAGTCGGGGTGGCGGTAGACCTGCTTCGTCACCCGCAAGTGGCTGGGATCCGGCAATTCCGAGGCTGGACCCAGCACCCCATCGGCTTGGTGGGCAGCAACGATCGCCGCTGCCTCCGCCACGCTGGGGGTCCCCACCGCCTGGGCCACGGTGTCAGACGGGTTGGGCACCGCAACCCGATTCAATATCTCTGCTGGAAAACACCGCAGGGGCCATTGCCGCTCTTGGCACAGGGCCAACAGCCCCGCCTCATCCGCTTTTAAATCCAAACTGGCCACCCCGGCGATCGCCCCTGGGGCCAGGTGGTGGGCTTGGCAGAGGCGATCAACGGCCCAGGCCATCAGGGCGCGATCGCTGCCCCGTTCGCAACCCAACCCCAACCACAGCACCCGAGGATGCCACTGCACTTTGGGAATATCCGCCTGGTCGGAAAACTGCCGCTGGATCGGGCTAATCCACACCCTGGCTCGGGGCTCGGGCCGCATCTCCCGGCCCTGGGCCGACCATTCTGGCCAGTCAAATTGAAACGGGGCCTCCGGTGGGAGGTCCCG
Organism: Cyanobacteriota bacterium; assembly: GCA_027619675.1. Taxonomy (GTDB): domain Bacteria; phylum Cyanobacteriota; class Cyanobacteriia; order Phormidesmidales; family Phormidesmidaceae; genus PCC-6406. The sequence goes on along the minus strand of JAQCHG010000524.1, from coordinate 1,765 downwards.
TCGCCACAGATCCGTCCCTGCTTCTTGGATCACCTGCACGGGACCGCCCCGTGCCAGGGCACTGGCCACCGCCGTCCAATCCCCCGCCCCCTGTCGCCAGCCAAAGGGCTGCCCCAGCAGATCCAACGCGGGTAGCTGGTGATGGTTGGCAGCCCCCGTCAGTACTGGGGTGGCTTGGAGACAGGTTGCCACCCGTTGAGCCAGGCGATCGCCCCCCCCCTGGTGCCCGCCGCAGAGGCTAATGGCAAACTGGCCGGCCTCATCCACCACCACCACGGCAGGGTCCGTGGCTTTGTCCTGCAACAGCGGGGCAATCAACCGCACCACCGCCCCCGTGGCCAGGGCGAAGACAAAACCGTCGTATTCAGCCCAGCGATCCGCCAAGGTCTGCCGCAATGATCCGTCATAGGGTTGGCAGCCTAGGCCCAACGCTTCATAGCGGGCGGCGACCTCCACCAACGTGGTCGGTATCAAAACGACGGTAGCGGTGCAATAGGGCACCAGGGCACCCAGGGCGGCAGGGGTGGTGGCGATCGCAAGAACCTGAGACAAGGGCTTCAAGACCAGAATTGATGGGGGAACAACCTTTCCAGAATAGAAGTTTCCGGGGTAGGCGACCCCTGACTCCAATTGGAATGCTCAACTCAGCAATCGCTTGAGGTCTGGGACTTGACGTTGGGTGTATTCGTAGCCCAATTGGATGATGTCTGCGGCCTGGTGAAAATCAAAAATGCCGTAATCCATTAGCGGGGGCTGAATCAGGATATCCGGGGGGTGCATCGCTAACTGATTCTCGGTGATGCGCTGCTCCATCACATTCAGGGAAATGCCGATGACATCAAAAATGTTCGGCCCCTGTTGCCCCTCAGGCATCCAGCCATTAATTTTCTCCTGCAACCGATCCTGCATAGCGGCATAGTTATCCCGTAGGCGCGTCAATAGTTGGCTGGCCGGGTTAGCCTCTGGGGCCTCCTGGGAAGATGGCGTTTCTGCGGCCACGGCCTGCTCGTCGGATGCTGGCTCCGAATCGGCGCGGACGCTCCCCCGCTGAGGCTCTGCTCCCCCCTCCTCAGAGGATGCATCCGCTGAAGAAACGGACGAATCCATGGCGGCGGCGTGGTTGAGGTTAACCGCAATCACCACATCCGTTTCCATAGCGCGGAGCACACTGACGGGAACCGGATTGACGATGCCACCATCCCCCAGATGGGCACCATCCCGCTCAAAGGGGGTAAAGATGCCGGGGATAGAAATACTGGCCCGCACCGCATCCACCATGCGCCCCTGGTTAAGGCAGATTTCCCGTCCTTGGGTTAGGTCTGTGGCGACACAACAGAAACGAATCTGGGCGTCTTCGATCAGCAATTCCTGCAAATGTTCGGATAGCAAGTCGTAGATGCGGTTGCCGTCAAGCAAACCACTGGAGGGGAAAACCAGATCAAAGTAAGAGACAATTTCCCGCCAGGTCAGATCCCGCACCAATGCCTCCAAGGCATCTAATTCCCCAGCCGCATGGACAGCCCCCACCAGCGCGCCAATGCTAGCCCCAGCGATCGCACTAACGGTAATTTCCGCCGCTTCCAAGGCTCGGATGACCCCAATGTGAGCCCAGCCCCGCGCCCCTCCACTTCCTAACGCCAGTCCAACGGTTTTCTGCACAGCCCGACTCCTTACCGACAAAACACGTTGTCCATTCCATCCCTACTGAGGGGCCGAGAAGGGATGGAATGGATCCTTTGACCAGCCCGGCCTCAAGGGTCCGTTG
>JAQCHG010000523.1 GCA_027619675.1 Cyanobacteriota bacterium | reverse complement strand
GCTGAGAAAGTTGACCAAAAATCCCGCCCGCAACACCCCCATGAGGGTCTGGATGATGCCCACCATTAGGGCCAGGGTGAGGGCGATCGCCACATACTCGCGACTACCAGGGGGGGCCAGATCGCCGACCCCACTGGCCACCAACAGCGACACCATGGCCACTGGCCCCACGGCAAGGGCACGACTGCTACCCAGGGCGGCATAGAGCATTAGGGGAACAATGCTGGCATAGAGCCCCACCTGGGGCGGCAAGCCCGCCAGCAAGGCATAGGCCATCCCCTGGGGCACCAACATAATGGCCACAATAATGCCCGCCATGACATCCCCCACCCAGTCTTCGCGACGATACTGGGGCAGCCATTGCAGAATCGGGATGTACTGCTGGAGGCGTGGCCAGAGGCGGAGTTGGGGCAGGGTCACAGCGGTCAAATTCAGCAGGGGTGGGGAAGGCATAACAGGGCCAACAGCGGGGTAAGACAACGGGGATGAATACTCGTAGAACGTCCGCAACACCTTGCTGAATGCTCGGTGTTCCGTTGGGACCAGGGACTTAACCCCTTGTTCATAGGTGCGTAAACCCTGGCTCGGTTGGATCCTTGATGACCATTGGGGATAGGGATCTCAGCCCTAGGGCACGCTACCCATGACAGGTGCAAGCCTTGCTGGGTCGCCATGATTGCGCCCGCCCCGAGTCTGTGGCTAGGGCTGTAGCCGTTGTACAACCAGGGTTCTGGCGTTAGATGGCGGTCCTTAGCCCCATCCCTCTGGCTGGGTGCATCCTTGCAATCAAAAGGGCGCGATCGCGCCCCTTTTCGAGTTGGGTCAGACCCAAGGCTGATGCAGGCACGGTTGCGGGCACTACCGATAGCGTCAGGATCCCCCTGGCTTCCTTGATCAGAAAGGTGGCGACAGCCGGGGATCGCCCAAACCACGGGCACCCTGGCCAGTGCATAAGCCCCCAGGCCGTCAAACCGTGGTCAACGCCCGCCCGCACTGCTCATTGGCGGGGACGGCTTCCATGATCCTCTTAGGATCCGGCAGATTCAGGGAGTTCATAATTTGGATGAAGTCCGCCCGGCTGCGGTTAGCAATGCGTGGGTTGAGTCGCCGTTCCTCGGCAATGGTGGAAACCGTGTGGCCCTTGTAGTCATGGCCGGGATACACCAGGGTTTCGGGGGGCAGGGCCAACAACCGCTGCAAAGAGTCGTACATCAACCCGGCATCCCCACTTTGGAAATCGGTGCGGCCACAGCCACGAATAAACAGGCTGTCCCCCGTGAGTAAATGGGTGCCATTCACCAGGAAAGCCATATGGCTGTCGGTATGGCCAGGGGTGGCCATAGCGGTAATGGGGATCGCCCCTACCCTCAACACTTCTCCATCTTGAATGGCGCGATCGGCGCAGGCCACTGCCGCTTGGGCGGGCACAATCCCTTGACATCCTGTCAGTTCCCGCAGGCGAGCGGTGCTGGTGATGTGGTCAGCATGGACGTGGGTTTCGAGGCAGTACTTGAGGGTTAATTCCAATTCCGCTAGTAGGGCGCGATCGCGATCCACCTGTTCCAGCACGGGATCCACCAAAAGCGCTTCCCCAGTCGTCTCATCCGCGATCAGATAGGTGTAGGTCCAGGTGGCGTAGTCAAACAGTTGACGAAATAGCATGGTCACTCTCCCTGGCGTATAAACCCTGGGACATTGGCCCACGGGCTAATTTTATTGATGATATAACTATACAGTAGTATATGACTACTCTGTCAAGACCCGAGCAGGATCTGATCCCCAGGCCCAAGTGGGGATCAGGGATAGCGGGTGTATGCCCCGCTGACTCGCCCTGGTTGGAGCGGTTGCGGAACCCTAGCTGGGGGCTGTAACCACTGCCCCTAGCTAGGGGTTTGTCAATGCTGAAATGTTCGCCAGACGTTTATCAGGCAAGGCTGCCTGGACCGTGCTCGCCACCAACCGCACGCTGACAGGCCCTAGGGTTCCGGCTGCAATGCGTGACATACCTTAGACCCTGCTCCTCCGCACCCCCGCCTTGCGCAAGGGGCAACCGTTACGGCACACGGCCCTCGGATGGGTTAGCCCCGCTCCCGCAGGTATTTGGCGAGGGCTTCACCAAACTTGTCGTGCATATCTTTGGGTTTGTCGGGCTGGGGAAAAATAAACAGCTTAGGAAAGAGATCTCGGGTCCAGAGATATAGCACGACGACGGCAATGACGAAGATCGGCGCGATTAACATAGGTATTCGTTAAATCCAGAGAGGTCTTATGGGGATACGCCAAAGCCGCGATCGCCCCGGCCTCCTAGAAGTCGCCCAGATCCCCCCGCCAATGGGCAGGCATACCAACGGTAGAACATTCCCCATCGGTAGGCTTGGGGTAAACGGACACCTGGTCAGGAGCCAATACCTACGGCCTCAGCAATATTGCCTTGAAGGATAAACCGTCCCCTGGGGTTTGGCGTCACCCACAAAAAAATGCGCCAAAAAGTGAGCCAAATTGCCCTCTCCGCATCTTTGATGAGGCCAAGGACTAACCGGCTTTAACCTCAGTTCGGGATACGTCGATGGAGGAGATGCCGTGACGCTCCACCCCAGAGAATCCGTAGGGGCGCAGGGGTCTGCGCCCTGAAAATGCATCGGGCAACCGGATATCTGAGCCCATGTCGGGCGGGAATGCCACTTACCCCGAACTCAGGCTGCTTTAGGAAGTCTGGGCGTACAGTCCCCAGACATCAGTCCCTAACCCAAAAGTTGGCCACGCACAGTCACCGATACCCCAACAGGGCTCTGGCATTTATTTGATGACGCGCAATGACGCGCCCTAAAGGCGGCGGGTCAGGCTTTTGCCGTG
>JAQCHG010000522.1 GCA_027619675.1 Cyanobacteriota bacterium | reverse complement strand
CCCTGGGGAGTAAACGCCGGACTGGGAAACCCTGGCCGCGCCCATGCCTGTGATCTGGCCAGGGGCTGCAACCGTTGCCCAAGCCAGACTCTGGGATTTTGGCGGCCATTGGCGTTAGCCCTCATGGTCTGTTAGCGATGGAGGCGGTCCAAGGCGCTATGATCACCCCCATGCGCATCTTGCTGGTGGATGACGAAGCGGAACTGACCGATCCCCTCAGCCGCTTGCTAGAGCGGGAGGGGTATCAGGTGGATGTGGCCCTGACGGGCGATCGCGGCTACGATTTGGCCCAGCAGCGCAGCTACGACCTGCTGATTTTGGATTGGATGCTGCCCCAGATCAGCGGCCTCGATATTTGTCGCCGGATGCGCGCCCAGGGGGATGTCACCCCGGTGCTGTTTTTGACCGCTAAAGACACCGTGGACGATCGCGTCGCGGGTCTAGATGCCGGAGCCGATGATTATTTGGTCAAACCCTTTGAACTGCGGGAACTGTTGGCGCGGGTGCGGGCCTTGCTGCGCCGCCCCCCCACCCTCGATCCGTCCCCCGATCGCCTGCGCTACGAAGATTTAGAACTAGAGACCAGCAACCAACTCGCCTACCGCCAGCATCACCCCATTGAACTGTCGGAAAAGGAAACCCAACTGCTGGCCTATTTGCTGCGCCATCCCAATCAAGTCCTGTCCCATGACCAACTGTATGGGGCCGTGTGGGGAGACACCGACAAGCCCAGCAGCAACGTACTGGCAGCCCAGATGCGCCTCCTGCGCCGCAAGATTGAGCCCAAGGGGACACTGCCCCTGATCCACACGGTCTATGGCAAGGGCTATCGGTTGGGGGAGTAAGGGAATATGGGGCGGGAAGGGGAGTTAGCTATAGTTGATCACGTTCACCCAGACGAGTTTGAAGTTGGTCAGCGTGACAGCCTCAGTCGATACCCTGCTTACCTCCGATATCCACAAGCCTGCCCGCTACCTCGGCAACGAGTTGGGGGCAGTGCATAAGCCCTGGGACTCAGCAGCGGTGCGGTGGGTGCTGACCTATCCCGAAATCTACGAAGTCGGGGCCTCCAACCTGGGCCACATCATTCTCTATAGCATTCTCAACGCCCAGCCCCGGCAACTGTGCGATCGCGCCTATCTGCCCGCCTCCGACCTCGCCACCCAGCTTCAGGCCAGCCAAACCCCCCTGTTTGCGGTGGAATCCCGGCGGGCTTTGGCGAACTTTGACATCCTCGGCTTCAGCCTCTCCTACGAACTGGGGGCCACTAACATCCTGGTCATGCTGGACCTGGCGGGCATTCCCCTGACCTGGCGAGAACGGCTGGAAACCCGCCAGCCCAACGGTGACCCCTGGCCCCTGATTTTCGCCGGGGGCCAAACCGCCACCTCCAACCCTGAGCCCTACGCCGATTTCTTTGACTTCGTGGCCCTGGGGGATGGGGAAGAACTGCTGCCGGAAATTGGCCTGGTGGTGGAAGAGGGTAAAGCCGCCGGATTGGATCGCACCGCCCTGCTGCTGGACTTGGCCCAGGTGCCGGGGGTCTACGTGCCCCAGTTTTACACCCTGGCGGCCAATGGCTCCGTACAGCCCAACCGCTCCGACGTGCCCGCCCGCATCCTGCGGCGGGGGGGCACCCCCATGCCCCACTACGCCATGGGCCTGGTGCCCTACGTGGAGACGGTGCACGATCGCCTGACCGTGGAAATTCGCCGGGGCTGTACCCGAGGCTGTCGCTTTTGCCAGCCGGGGATGTTGACCCGGCCCGCGCGGGACGTGGATCCCGAGACGGTGGTGGACGCCATTGAAAAGGGCATGCGGGCCACGGGCTACAACGAATTTTCCCTGCTGTCCCTCAGTTGCTCCGACTACCTGGCCCTGCCCGCCGTCGGGGTCGAGGTGAAAAACCGCCTGCAAAACGACAACATTTCCCTGTCCCTGCCCAGCCAACGGGTGGACCGCTTTGATGAAAACATCGCCCACATCCTCGGCGGCCCCCGCCAAACCGGGCTCACCTTTGCCCCCGAGGCGGGCACCCAGCGGATGCGGGACATCATCAACAAAGGGCTCACCAATGAAGAACTGCTGCGGGGGGTGAAAACCGCCTACGAGCAGGGATGGGACCGGGTGAAGCTGTACTTCATGATTGGCCTACCGGGGGAAACCGACGCCGACGTGCTGGGCATTGCCGAAACGGTGCAGTGGCTCCAGCAGGAATGTCGCCAGCCCAAGCGCAAGCCCCTGGGGGTGAACCTGACCATTTCCAACTTCACCCCCAAGCCCCATACCCCCTTCCAGTGGCATTCCGTGTCTACGGCGGAATTTGAGCGCAAGCAGGATCTGCTGCGGGCCGCCTTTCGCCCCCTACGGGGGGTGAAGGTGAACTTCACCGATGTCCGCATCTCCGCTATGGAGGACTTTGTGGGGCGGGGCGATCGCCGCCTCGCCGCTGTGGTCAAACGGGCCTGGGAACTAGGGGCAGGCATGGACGCTTGGTGGGAAAGCATGGATCGGGCCTTTGCCGCCTGGACCCAGGCTATTGATGAAGCGGGCCTGTCTTGGCAATATCGCCGGGTGGAAAGCGGCGAGTGGAATGGGATGGACACCGAGACCGGCGATCGCGCCGCTGCCCTAGACGCCCCCCTGCCCTGGGATCACCTCGACACGGGCATCGACAAAACCTGGCTGAAGGAAGATTTGCAGCGGGCCTTAGCCGCCGCCACGGTGCCCGACTGTTCCTTTGAGGGCTGCTCCCACTGCGGGGTGTGTGGGTCTGACTTTGGCCACAACATCGTGGTGCCGCCGCCCCCCATCCCCGTCTTCCAAGGCCACCCCCAGCCCCCCCAAACCCGC
>JAQCHG010000521.1 GCA_027619675.1 Cyanobacteriota bacterium | reverse complement strand
GATTTGGATGGTGGGCAGACCAGAGGGATTACCCCGCAGACGAATGGCCGCCAGATCAAGGCGATCCTCGCCGTAGCCCACCACATCTCCGGTAAATTCGCGGCCATCCTGGAGGCGCACCTGCACCACCCGCGATCGCCGCACCACATGGGCATTGGTCAGCACTAAACCATTGGCGGTGACAATGCTGCCGCTCCCCCGGCCCCCATCACTTTCAATCGCCACCACCGCCGGACTGGCCTGACGATAGACCCGAATGTTGGTTTCTTCATCGATGCTCTGGGCTTGGGCCACTTGGGGACCCCAACTGGAGCCGCGCGGGGCGATCGCCTCGCCCAAGGTCAAGGTCAGGGCCGTCCCCAAGACCAGTGCCCCAGTGCCCCAGTTTTGCCACCAACATTTCCGTGCCATGGTTTTGCGATTCTGATGTGAGGGTTTCTAAATTATTCAATCCTGGCGAGATACAGTCAGTCCGGTCTGCAACGGCTGCTTCAGATTTCCGTTAAGCATCAGGCTCCGGACCTCCTATCGCTCCCTTATCCTACGACTACACCGAAGGGGGTTCAGTTTCCAACAATACGGCCCTTGCATGGGTCATTACGGATCACCCCAGGGGTCCGTGCCCCATGGCTTGCCAGAACACCCCAAACTTGAGGCCGATTGCGGTAAGGTTTTGAAAATCTTTGCCCACCGAGCATGTTTCTAATCGCTCAGGACTGACACACCGACCACAGTTTCAACCGATTGCACGATCCCTCCAACTGTCGCCCCCCTGGATTCAGAAGGGCAGAAGAGAGCCTCATGCTATCGGTGGTGCAGGCAATAGAGCTACGTCAGGCCTGTCGCTATCCGACCGCTAACCCCTGAATTCAGGCCACACACCTACCTCGGGCGCACAGCCTTGCCCTGCCCCTGGCGACTGTGCTGTTAGGTTGTGCTGATTCACCGCATTACAGGAATGCGTTGCCCCCTAACGCCCCAAAAAACCTCAGCCCCCGTTGAACGGGGGCTGAAAAGGCGAGCTATCGAACAGGTTGCCTACTGCTGGGGCAAACTGGGAGCTTGGAGGCGGGGTAGGAGCGCCAAGGGCTCCACCTGTTCTGTGCTGGCAAAGACCCGTTCCCGCAGGTTTTCTGTCATGTACAGGGTGGTGGCATCGTACACCTGGGTCAGCAGCTTGGGATAGAAGCCAAAACCAATAATCGGCACCAACAGGCAGGCAATGATAAACACCTCCCGAGGCTCTGCATCCACCAGCACTTCGTGCTCAACCAACTCCTTGTTTTCAGGACCGTAGAAGATTTCCCGCAGCATGGACAGCAGGTAGATCGGGGTGAGAATGACGCCGATCGCCATCAAAATCACCGTAATCAGCTTGAAGGTAAAAGTGTAGGCATCACTGGTGGCAAAGCCCACAAACACCATCAGTTCTGCCACAAAGCCGCTCATGCCCGGTAGGGCCAAAGAGGCCAGGGAACAGGTGGTGAACATGGCAAAAATCTTGGGCATCTTTTTGCCCACGCCCCCCATCTCGTTGAGGATGAGGGTATGGGTGCGATCGTAGGTGGCCCCCACCAGGAAGAAGAGACTGGCCCCAATTAACCCATGGGAAACCATTTGTAGCACCGCCCCGCTTAACCCCAGGTTGGTAAAAGAGGCGATGCCAATAATCACAAACCCCATGTGGGAAATGGAGGAGTAGGCAATCTTCCGCTTGAGGTTGCGCTGGGCAAAGGAGGTTAGGGCCGCATAGATAATGTTGATGATGCCGAAGATGATCAGAATCGGGGCAAAGACACCGTGGGCATCGGGCAACATCCCCACATTCATGCGAATGATGGCGTAGCCGCCCATTTTCAACAAAATTCCCGCCAGCAGCATATGAACCGGGGCCGTCGCCTCCCCATGGGCATCCGGCAGCCAGGTGTGCAGGGGAAAAATCGGCAGCTTGACCGCATAGGCAATCAAGAAGGCCGCATACATGAAGAGCTGGAAGTTGATGGCGTAGTCCTTCGCCGCCAACGCCCCCATGTCAAAGGTGATGGTGTCGCCATAGAAGGCCATGGCCAGGGCTGCCACCAGAATGAAGAGGGAGCCACCAGCGGTGTAGAGGATGAACTTGGTGGCGGCATACAGACGCTTTTTGCCCCCCCAAATGGACAGCAGCAGGTAGACCGGAATCAGTTCCAGCTCCCACATGAAGAAGAACAGCAGCATGTCCTGGACGGCAAACACCCCCAACTGACCGCTGTACATGGCCAACATCAGGAAGTAGAACAGCCGGGGCTTGAGGGTGACGGGCCAAGAGGCCAGGATGGCGAGGGTACTGATGAAGCCCGTCAGCAGAATCAAGGGCATCGAAAGGCCATCGGCCCCCACAGACCATTTCAGATCCAGTTGGGAAACCCAAGTGTAGCTCTCGGCCATTTGCAGGCCCGACCCATTCAGGTCGTACCCCTGGGAGAAACCAATGACGAGTAAAACAAAATCGATCAGACCAACGGTGAGGGCATACCACCGAATGGTGCGGCCCTTTTCATCGGGGATGAAGGGGATCGCCAGGGCGGCGGTAATCGGCAACAGAATGGTGACCGTTAGCCAAGGAAATTGAGCAAGTTCCATAACAGCGGTTTGTATGGGCAGTTCTTAAGGGGCGAGACGACAGCCTTAGCAGTTCAATCTATGAATGACTGTAGGGGCGGAGGTCCTGGGCACGGGGAAATCGCAATAGTTTTTATACGATTGGGGAGAATTTATGAGAAAGCAGGACGATCGCCCTAAGGAGTATCGCCCTGCTCAATGGGGTCAAGGTCTTCAGGTGATGCCCGACAGCAGTACTAACCCTAAAACCGCCCCG
>JAQCHG010000520.1 GCA_027619675.1 Cyanobacteriota bacterium | reverse complement strand
CTAGGCCCTGAGCGGCGGCGGGGCGTGCTTCTGCGGGGATGGGTTCCAGGCAGAGCAGGCCCGGATCCTGGTTGCCCGGTAGGGCGCGGGCGGTTTCCAATGCCTCTTCCCGCGCTTGGGCTAGGTGAGTTTGTACCCGCTGAATGCCTTGGCGGGCCTGGGTCATGAGCTTGGGGAGGGTGACCCGTCGCAGTAGCCGCAGGTAGGTTTTTTCCGCCGATTCCCAGCGGCCCGTGGCCTCTTGGTAGCGCCCGATCGCCAGCATCAGCCAGGGATCATCCGGGCTCTTCTGTTTCCAGGTTTGCAGGAGATCCGCCGCCACCCGGTAGTCCCCTTGGTTCAGTGCGGCGTCAACAAAATCTTGCATGGACGGGTGCAAATAGCTGCCGTAGATCGGGTGACAGTGGCTCTATTTTAGGGGCTGTCATCAACGACCGCCAGAGTCCTTGTGGCACAACGGTTACAGCCCTGAGGGCAGGACGGGGGCGGGGGCGGCAATCCTTTCCCCACAGGGCGTTCAACCCCATTCACAGCATCTTTACAACGAATGCGATGCCGCCCCCTTGGTGGTCTGGCGGGGCAAGGGGTTCCCGCGCCACCATCGGACCCAGGGACTTGTCCTGATTTCCCCAGGCCCAATCCGAAAGCTGTATCAGCGGTGAACCCCACCCCCCAGGTCACCCCTACCAAACTTGACGCTGTTTGAATCCTTTTACCTTAGTGTGCATCCCGTGAAGAGTCGTTATTGGTCCCATCTGAGAGATGCTGCCTTCATGCTCACCGCCGGAGCGGGGGCAGCGGTGTCCATGGCCAGTCAAAATGCGGCGGTGGTATCGGTGCCCATTACCGTGTTGGTGGCCCTGGGATTGTTGGATCGCAAGCGCCTGGAGCGCCACATTAGCGTTTTAGAACAGCAGGGTCAAGGGCTGGAAGGCAAGCTGGGTAAAGAGGTGGAGCAACTGCGGGCAACGGTGTCTGCCCTCCCTAGCCCCGAAGCCCTGACCAATCTCCAGCGATCGGCGATGGCCCATAGCGATCGCGCCGTGGTGCGCTTTTCCCAAGCCTTGGAGCGGGCGCAGCAGGACATGGAGCGCCGCATTGAGGAAATTGAGCAGCCTAACCTCAGCCATATCTACCAAGACATGGCGGAATTGCAGGATCAATACACCTATGCCTGCGCCACCCTCGGCAACCTAGACAAGCAGGTGCAGCGCCTCTCTAGCCTGCCACGGGTGGAGGCCACCGAGGCGGATGTGGCCCAACTCAAGACGGAACTGATGCAGTTGCGGGTGAGCCTCGAAACCCTCAACGGTGAAAGCAAAACCGCCCAGGCCACCCTTCAGGACGCGGTGCGCCACCTTGATCGCCGCCTGCGCCAATCGCCCCCCGACAGCGACCCCTACTTGCTCAAGGGGGAAGTGCGGGAACTGATCAAAGCGGTGGCGGATCTGGTGCCCCGCCGGGAGTTCAACACCCCGACGGAAAAATTGCGGGCCATGGAGGAGGGGCAAGACCACCTGCGCCGCCATGTGGATGGCCTCAAGACCGCCAGTGCCCAATTGTTGCAGGGGCAGGCCCTAGACACCCCCCAGGTGCGGGAACTCACCACCGATTTGAACAAGTTGGTGGACCAAGTGCAGCAGATGGAAAAACGCCTGGAGGCCATTGCGGTGCCCTTTGACATCACCGCTGAAATTCGCGGCACCACTGCCACCTACCTCAGCAGTATGCAGTGGCAGTTGGCCACCCTAGAGCAGGCCACCCAAGATTTGATCAAACGTCAGCAAACCCTGACGGGCTCTAAGGAAACGAGGCTGCTGGATCGATTCTCGACCTCCAGTTCTTCCTTAGAAACCCCTAGCCCAACGCCAACCCAGTGGTTGATGGCTTTCCAAGGTCAGACACCGGGGGACAGTGGGGCTTCAACGGTGGACCAAGCCCTGTTTAAGGCGCTGGATCAGGCGCAGCAGCGGTTGGTGTGTGTGTGGCCTTGGTCCACGGCTGCCCAGTTGGATTCGGAATTGATTACCCGGTTCAAGGAAGTGCTGGATCGCCGCTGCCATTTGGAGGTGGGCTGGTGCCACACGGGCGATCGCCGCCAGGGCCTGTTGCTGCGGGCCATTAACCAGCAATGGCACCTGGGGCAGGACCATCGCCAGGGGCTCAAGGCGGCCCTGAATCAACTGCTGCCCCTGAAGCAAACCTACCCGGACCATTTCACCTTCAAGATTCTGGGCACCAATGAGCAATTTTTGGTGTGCGATCGCGCCTACGCGATCATTGGCCTGCGGGAACTGCCCACCGCCAGCAGTGTTTTTCCCAGTTTGGATCTACGGCTGCAAACCACTGACGCCACGGTGATCGAACAGTTGTTGCAGCGCTTCGATCGCTCAGATTTGTCCCCCGAAGATGCCGCCGCCTATTTCAACCGGGCGGTGACCCGCTACGACCTGCGAGATCCCGATGGGGCGATCGCCGACTATTCCCAGGTGCTGCGGATTGACCCCCAGGATGCCGTTGCCCTCAACAACCGAGCCGTGATTTGGGCCGATCGCCAGCGGTCAAAACGGGCTTTGCACGACCTAGACCGGGCTTTGGAAATCGACACTCAGCAATTTGCCGCCCGCTGCAACCGGGGCTATCTTCACCTCATTTTGGGCAACTATCACCAGGCCCGCGAAGATTTGGACCTGGCGGTGGAGGGGGCAGAACAGGAAACCCTGGTGTATTTCTATCGGGGGCAAGCCCGTCAGAAACTGGGGGATGCGCGGGGGGCGATCGCTGACTACACCGAGGCCATTTGCCGCAACGGCACCCAGGCCCTGCCCTACTGCTATCGCGGTTCTGTCTATCAACAGC
>JAQCHG010000519.1 GCA_027619675.1 Cyanobacteriota bacterium | reverse complement strand
TCTGGCTCCCTATCTCCCATGCTCCCCAGCTCCCCCACCCAAGGAAACGGTTGGCAAACTTACGCCGCGATGGACTAGGGGCTGTCATCAATGGGAGCATTCACAAAAAAGGGACAGGTCTGCATCAGACCTGTCCTTGGGGGGTTTGGATTTTTTGAAGGCGTCTCGTGTGTTTAGACGCTCACTTCGCTCAGTTCCCGCAGGATGTGATCAAAGGGCTCATCAACGAAATCGGTGTCCACCATCCCAGCGTCCGCCAGCTTGGCTTTGATCATATCTTTCATGATTTGGATGCCAATCACGGTAGGGGCGATGGGCACCCCCAGGGAGTTGTAGGTTTCCCGAAGCCCTTGCAGCACCCGCTCATCCAGCACATGGGCATCCCCAGCCACTAGGGCGTAGGTGCCATAGCGTAGGTAGTAGTCCATATCCCGTAGGCAAGCGGCGTAGCGGCGGGTGGTGTAGGCATTTCCACCGGGGCGAATCAATTCAGGAATTTGTTCAAATAACTGGGAACCGGCGGCCTTTACCAGTTCGGCGGCATTGGCGCTGATCACCGTTGCGGCCTGTACCCGAGCGGCCCCGGTATCGAAATAGGACTTGAGGCGGTCGATCGCCGTCTGGTCTAGATATCGCCCCGTGGAATCGTAGTTGCGAATTAAAGTCGTGACTGCGTCCCGCATATGTCCTGCTTCTCCAATCAGTCTTAACGTAACCCGTGTCTTCTTATAGAAATCGTCGCTGGGGCTAACGGCCCCGATCCAAGATACCTGCACTCGCGATCGCAGCGCTGGGGTTAATCCTCAGGTGAGGCCGGAGAGCCACAAAAATGCCCCCCACAGAAGCCCCCTTAGATCGCCATAAACGCTTACCAGATCTAGGTTTGAGTGATCAAGATGAAGTCTATCACGGGGCCTGAAGGCCCACCCCGTTCCCTGAGAAACATGAAGCGCTGAAGGCAGTAATTGTTACATTCCGCAATCTTCCGCAATGTCTTGCCCCAGCCTATTAAGCACCTAAGTCACCAACAGGAAAAGAATGGAGGGTTGGGCTGATCCACCCGTTACCCCATCGCCTGCTACTGTCGCCGCGTTTCTCATAAACCCGAGAAACGCTGTATTTCCGGCCTTCGCTCTCTTCCCGAACTATCGGTAATTTCGTATTTCCTGATACAAAATCGGCCAACCCCTATCCATAGGATGATTCAGACACAACGACTGCCTCAGTCCTTAGTCATAGGGAGAGGTGCATTCTGGGGCTGTTCCCGCAGGTTTTACCCAGTTTGATCTGTATTGCGGATCAGTGAGGGAGCGGCCAGGATCAAGCGCCTTCTAGATGTTCTCCCTTCAGACCTTGGAGACGGTACAAGGAGTATTTCATGGCAACTGCTGAAGATATTTTAAAGAAGATTCAGGACGAAGGGATTCAACTGGTCGATCTGAAGTTCATCGATTTGCCAGGTATTTGGCAGCATTTGACGCTGCACGTGAGCCAAATTGACGCCAGCAGCTTTACCGATGGGGTTGCCTTCGACGGCTCCAGTATCCGGGGTTGGAAGGCCATCAACGAATCCGACATGATGATGGTGCCGGACCCCGACACCGCTTGGATCGATCCTTTTTATAAGGAACCGACCCTGAGCATGATTTGCACCATCAAGGAGCCCCGCACGGGTGAGCTCTACGAGCGCTGCCCTCGGGCGATCGCGACCAAAGCCATTGATTACCTGAAGGCTAGCGGTATTGGTGACACCGCCTTCTTTGGGCCTGAAGCAGAATTTTTCATCTTTGATGATGTCCGCTTTGACCAAAACGAGCACTCCGCCTACTACTACGTCGATAGCGTAGAAGGCCGTTGGAACACTGGCCGGGAAGAAGAAGGCGGCAACCTAGCCTACAAACCCCGCTACAAGGAAGGGTATTTCCCCGTTTCCCCTACCGACACCTCCCAGGACATGCGGAGTGAAATGCTGCTGACCATGGGCTCCCTAGGGGTACCCATTGAGAAGCATCACCATGAGGTGGCCACTGGCGGTCAGTGCGAACTAGGGATCAAGTTCGGTGAGCTGATTCAGGCCGCTGACTGGCTGATGATCTACAAGTACTGCATCAAGAACGTTGCTAAGAAGTACGGCAAGACCGTCACCTTCATGCCCAAGCCGTTGTTTAACGACAACGGTTCTGGAATGCACACTCACCAGTCCATCTGGAAAGAGGGTCAACCCTTAATGGCTGGGGATAAGTATGCAGGGCTGAGTCAACTCGCCCTTTGGTATATCGGCGGTATCCTCAAGCACGCCCCCGCCCTGCTAGCCCTAACCAACCCTACCACCAACTCCTACAAGCGGTTGGTGCCTGGGTTTGAGGCTCCGGTGAACTTGGCTTACTCCCAGGGCAATCGCTCCGCCTCCGTGCGGATTCCCCTCTCTGGGGATAGCCCCAAGGCGAAGCGTCTTGAGTTCCGTTGCCCCGATGCCACCTCTAACCCCTATCTGGCCTTCGCGGCGATGCTCTGTGCTGGCATTGACGGCATCAAGAACCAGATTGATCCCGGTGAGCCACTGGATGTGGACATCTACGACCTCAGCCCCGAGGAGTTGGCGAAGATTCCTTCCACCCCCGGTTCGCTGCTGGATGCCCTGAAGGCACTGGAAGAAGATCATGACTTCTTGACCGTGGGCGGTGTGTTTACCGAAGACTTCATCCAAAACTGGATTGAGTACAAGCTCGATAACGAAGTCAACCCCATGCGCCTGCGGCCCCACCCCTACGAACTGGCTCTGTACTACGACTGCTAAGGGTTGGTTCAGCGGGATATCGCCATACTCCCTCTGTGAATCTGTGGAAAGTCAAGCCGCCGCA
>JAQCHG010000518.1 GCA_027619675.1 Cyanobacteriota bacterium | reverse complement strand
TAGCCCCGCTGGGGCGGCAAAGCCCACGACTTCGTTGCTCCTTCGGAGCCGCTGCGCGAACAGGACAGGTATCTCCCATGCTCCCCATCTCCCCCACCCAAGGAAATGGTTGGCAAACTTACGCCGCGCTGGACTAGGCATCGGTATAGCTCCCTTCGCAGAAAACTTGCGCCAAGCCTTGCCCTGCTTCAGGGGTCAATTCCCGCAGAAGAGGGGTTTGGCGACGGGGCAAGGCGTCATTGAGCAGGAGGCTCTAGGGCCTAAACTCCAGGACCTACAAATTGGTCTGGAAAATATCCCGCAGCAGATCCTGCACATTCTCTGGATTGCCCGCCTTCACGGTGGATTCCCGCAGTTGGGCAATGCGCTGGAGTTCGTCTTCATTCACATCCCCATAGGCGATGGGGTAAATGCGAATGTCGCTGTAGCTCAACAGCCCCTCCACATCCCGGAAGCCGTAGCCCCGGTTGGCTTCGCCATCGGTGAGTAGCAGCAAGAAGAAGCGGCCTTCGGGGTCGGCTTGGCGCTTTTTCATCAGTTCCGCCAACCCCACCAGGGTGGCGTCATACATGGCGGTGCTGCCGTCGGCGGTGAGGGTGTCGATCGCCGCCAATAGGCGCTGATGCTGCAACTCATCAAAGGGGGCCAGGGGAACCCGATAGGTGGCGCGATCGCCAAAGGTCACCAACCCCACCTGATTACCCGTGTTGATGGTGGCGGTGGCAATTTTGAGCCCTTCCTTCACCGCCGCCAGAGGTTCCCCGTCCATGGAGCCGCTGGTGTCCACCACGGTCATCATGTAGACGGTGCGGCCACCATCCTTGCGGGCCTTCCAGTAGGACTGGGCTGCCGTCAGCACCTCACCATCGGGGATGGGGGGCAGGTCGGGGCTTTGCAGATAGTCAATGGGCTCAAAGCCCTGCTGCTGGGCCAGGGCCTGCATCTGGCTAGAGGTAGCAAACTCACCAAAGGCGGCGAGGGCCTCCGCCTGTTCGGCACTGTTCCAGCTAAAGCCCACCAGGGGGTTGTTGTGGGGGATGCCAAAGGGCACAAACTGCACCGACTCAAACCCCGGTAGCTGCACCAGGCTTTGGTAGTTCTGATATTCCAGGGGAAAGGCTTGCAGCTTATCCGGGTCGCGGATGAAGATTTCCTGCAAGTCTAAGGTGGTGGTGGTGGTGATTAACACCTGATCCTGAAAGGCGGAGAAGACGGAATTAACCTCAGGGGACTCTAAATCCGCCAGGGTCAGGGGCTGGCCGTCCTCCTGGTGGCCCGCCGCCCGCCAAAACAGGCTGTAGAGCAGGTTCAACGAGGTGGAACTGGTATAGGGATTGGGATAGCCCGCCGTCAACTGGCCCGAAATCATGGCATCCACCACCTGGGCAAAGGTGACATCTCCCCCCAATTGATCGTAGGCGGCCTGCTGCAATACGAGGCCCGCCACGTTGGGCACCAGACGCGGCACCACCGTTTGGGTGTCTACCCCCTCGCTGGCCAGCATCTGTACCCACAGATCGTTAGAGGGGGAGTAGCCGGTGGGCTGCACCTGCCCTGCCGCCAGCAACCGGGCCGCTGTGCCGGAGGGAATCTGACGAATCCCCACCTGAATGGTTTTTCCCGACGCGACGGTGTTGCCCTGCTGGTTGAAGGCGTCCGCCACTTCGATCAGCCAGCGCTCGTTTTGCTTATCAACGTTGGCCTTTTCAGAGGAGCTGTAGATTTCGATGTAAACGGTGCCCCCATCGTTGCTGGGGCTAGCGCCATAGAGGGGAAAGTCTTCAATGGCGGGTAGGGGATCACTGATGCCGTCGGTGGCGTAGCCCAGGGCGACCCCATCGGCGATGAAATCCTCCTGTAGGTCCACCTGGGGCAGCACGGTGTCTAGCAATACCCGCTCCGCCGCCTCGGTAGAGTCAACAGTGGGAATACCGCCGCCGAAAAAGCAGCCCCCCATGAGGGTGAGGCTCAGCCCCAGGGTCAACCAGGGCCAAAAGCGGCGGGAGAGGCGGTGTAGCCAGCGGTTCAGCATCATAAGCACCAGGAAAACACGTGATGATCCCGAGAATCCGACCGTATACTAACCCATTCGACCTTAGGCCCAGGCTGTCGCTGATCGATCCCGTTACAAGACGTGGGCCTGGGGGCCGCCCGGTCCTCATCTCAGCTTCCCGCCCGATCGCCCCCGGTGGCATTGAGGGCGGTTTTGTTGGCATCAATGAGCAGTTGCAGGCGATCGGGGAGGCTGGTGTCTCCTGCTGCTTCCGTCGTCAGTTGGGACAGCACCATTTGATCCCGCAGTTGTTGCAGTTGGTCGTGGGTAGCCTGGAGGCGATCGCGGCTGGTGTGTAAATGTTGACGGGTGAGGGTGCGGTATTGGGGCGTCTGTACCTGATCCATGGCGACCACACTGCCCGCCACCTGGCTGACTAACCCCTCGACGGTGTAGAGGGTTTCAATTAAATCAGGCCCCAGCAGGGGATCCGCCTCTGCAATTTGGGCCGCTGCCACCTGACTAGCACTGGCCCACTCACAGGCCCGTCGCCAATCGGGGGAGTCGGCGGGCACCTCGGTACGCTGGGCGATCGCCTCAAGATGGGCCAACATCACTGGCGCTTCCAGCAGGTTGCCCGTGGCGGAAATTTGTTCCTGGCGAAATTGCCAAAACCAGGTGGCCACCATGGCCAGGGCGATCGCAGTACCCACCAGTAGCGCCAGGGGTTTGAAGCCCACAAACACGAGAAAAGCACCGTACCCCAAGGCGGTGCCCACCAGCAAAAATTGAGTCTGGGGATAGCGCCCGGCGGTGCGCCAGCGAATTTTCATGGGCTTGCCTGTCTCCACGCCTGTTTGATCATACCC
>JAQCHG010000517.1 GCA_027619675.1 Cyanobacteriota bacterium | reverse complement strand
GAAAAAAGGAGAGTTGGGTGCGGCCATAGCGTTTTTGGCGATGGCACACCAGGCCAGCAACGGGTAGTTCCACCCCCCAATGGTGATCGTGCTCAGTAATGATCTGCCCGGTGGGGCGCAGAAGATGCTGGTGGGAGATCGCCGCCAGCACGGGCTGATACAGCCCGCTCTGATAGGGCGGATCGAAATAAATCAGGTCAAACTGCTCCCCCTGGAGGCGGGGTAAACACGTGAGGACATCCCCCCGTATCACCCGATAGGCTTGGTGGGGTTGGCTGACCCGCTGCCAGTTATCGCGGATGGTGCGGCAGGCTAGCCCCGAAGCTTCAATGCCCACCACCGCCGCCGCCCCCCGGCAGAGGGCTTCTGCCCCCATGACGCCATTACCGGCACAGAGATCGAGCCAGGTGCAGTGGAGCACTTGACCTTGCAGGATATTGAACACCGCTTCCCGGACGCGCCCAGTGGTGGGGCGGGTGCCCTCACCGGGCACTGTTTTCAGGGAGCGATTGCCATAAATGCGTAAGCTCACGGGTACCGAGCGGCGTAAATGTGCGAGCCGTTGCCGAGGGGAGGGATCCAGGGGGCAAAGGCGCTAGGGGCTGCCATTACTGCCATTAATTAACGCACGAATCCTGGTTGTGCAGCGGCTACAGCCCCTAAACCCATTACAGAGGCGGGCGCGGTCAGGCTAACCCGGCAGGACTTCGATGTGGAATTGATGGCGCGCCCTAGCCCCCCAGCCCCGGCATCTCGTTACTGATACCAATGGAGAGGAGCCCGCGCACAGAGGCGGGTCAGTTCCCGCAGGCGATCGCCCAGTTCCCCCGTCAGCATCTCTGGGCGGTAGCGCCAGCCCCAGTTGCCGTCGGGCTTACCCGGTGAATTCATGCGGGCATGGCTGCCCAGCCCCAGCACATCCTGCAACGGCACGATCGCCTGATTAGCAATGGAGGCAAGGGCTAGGCGAATCATGGCCCAGTGGATGCCGTCGCCGCCGAGGCCACCGATGTATTGCAGCACGCGATCGCGCTCATACTCCGATGCTTGATCAAACCAACCCACGGTGGTGTCGTTGTCATGGGTGCCGGTGTAGACCAGGCAATTGCGGACATAGTTGAAGGGCAGATAGGGATTCATGTGATCGCTGCCAAAGGCAAATTGCAGAATCTTCATGCCCGGAAAGTCAAACTGATCCCGCAGGGCTTCTACCTCGGGGGTGATCCCCCCCAAGTCTTCCGCCAGAATCGGTAGGGTGCCTAACTCCGCCTTCACCGCATTGAAAAACGCCTCCCCTGGGGCGTCTACCCACTCACCATTCATGGCGGTGGTTTCCCCTTCTGGTACCGCCCAATAGGCTTGGAACCCCCGGAAATGGTCAATGCGAATCAGATCCACATAGTCCAACAGGGCCTTGAGTCGTTGCAGCCACCAGCGAAAGCCCCGTTCTTGCACCGCTTCCCAGTTATAGGTGGGGTTGCCCCAAAGCTGCCCGGTGGCGCTGAAGTAATCCGGCGGCACCCCAGCCATTTCAGAGGGCTCTAGGGTTTCGGGATCCACCATGAAATTATGGGGAAAGGCCCACACATCCACGCTGTCATGGGCGACATAAATGGGCATGTCCCCAATGATTTGGATGTGGCGATCATTGGCGTATTGTTTGAGCTGCGACCATTGGCGACAAAACTCAAACTGAAAATATTTGTGGTAGTTGATCACCGGGGTGAGCTTTTCGCGCCAGTGGGCCATGGCCTCCGGCTGGCGACGGGCGATCTCGTCATCCCACTGGGTCCAACTGGCCCCATTATGTGCCCGCTTTAGGGCCATAAAAAAGGCATAGTCGTCGAGCCAAAAATCCCGTCCTTGGCAAAACTCATCGTAGGCGGCCCGATCCTCATCGCTGGCGTGGGCTTGAAAGGCTTCTGCCGCCTTTTCTAACAGGTGCATCTTGACGGGGAAAACAGCACCAAAATCCACAAAGTCATCGGGAAAGTGGGGCAAGCTAGCTAAATCGGACGGCTGCAACAAGCCGCGATCGCACAGTTGCTCCAAGCTGATCAACATGGGGTTCCCCGCCATGGCGGAGTAGGACATGTAGGGAGAATTGCCGTGGCCCGTTGGCCCCAACGGCAGCATTTGCCAAAGCTGCTGCCCTGTATTAGTGAGAAAATCTACAAACTCATAGGCAGCGGGGCCGATGTCCCCCATGCCAAAGCGTCCCGGAAGTGAAGTGGGATGTAGGAGAATGCCACTGGCTCGCGGAAAAGGCATCGTCTCTCCGGTCACGTCCCATTGACTCTAGCATGGGGTTTCTACGGAAAGCCCCAGCCGCCGATAGACTTTGCAAAGTCCCGTTTTTTGCCTGGATTTCAGTCCAGCGCCGAGTGCCGATGACCTACCGCAACCCTGCCCCTACGGTGGACCTGATTATTGAAATGGGCGATCGCCCCCACCGTCCCATCGTGCTGATTGAGCGGCTGAACGAACCCTTCGGCTGGGCGCTGCCGGGGGGCTTTGTGGACTACGGAGAAGCGGTAGAAACCGCCGCCGTGCGGGAAGCCGCCGAAGAAACTGGGTTAACGGTCACCTTGGTAGAGCAGTTCCACGTCTACTCTGACCCCAGCCGCGACGCCCGCAAGCACACCATCAGTATTGTGTTTTTGGCCACCGCCACTGGCACCCCCCAAGCTGGGGACGACGCCCAAGGGTTAGCGGTGTTTAACCCCTGGGAGGTGCCCACCAACCTATGTTTTGACCACGATCGCATCCTGCGAGACTATTGGCAGTATCGCCATTACGGCCTCCGCCCCCGACTGTGATCAGGGCTCCTCAACCCGCCCCCCAAAAAATTCAAAATTCAAAA
>JAQCHG010000516.1 GCA_027619675.1 Cyanobacteriota bacterium | reverse complement strand
ACGAAATCCGCGACGAGTGGGAGGGCATCCCCGTCACCTACTACGTGGACAAGGGCCGCAAAGCCGACGCCCAGCGCACCATGGGCAAAACGCCGCAGATGATTGGCTTCTTTAGCGATCGCTTTGGCTATCGCTACCCCTTTCCGAAATACGCCCAGGTGTGCATCACCGACTTCACCTTTGGCGGCATGGAAAACACCTCCTGCACCCTGCTCACCGATCGCTGCCTCATGGACGAGCGGGCCACGGTGGACCAAACCTTCCCCGAGATGTTGGTGGCCCACGAACTGGCCCACCAATGGTTTGGCGACCTGCTGGTGATCAACCACTGGTCCCACGCTTGGGTCAAAGAGGGCATGGCCACCTACTCAGAAGTGCTGTGGCGAGATCGCGAGTATGGCCCCGACGAGGCTGCCTACTATCGCCTCGGGGAAATGCGCAGCTACCTGTCGGAAGACAAAGGCCGCTACCGTCGCCCCATGGTCACCCATGTGTACCGGGAACCGATTGAACTCTACGACTGCCACATCTACGAAAAAGGGGCCTGCGTCTATCACATGATTCGCACAGAGTTGGGGGACAACCTGTTTTGGCAGGCCATCCACAGCTTTGTAAACCAATACGCCCACCGCACCGTGGAAACCCTGGACCTGATCCGCGCCATTGAAGACAGCACTGGGCGCAATCTACGGTTCCTATTCGACCAGTACGTGTTCCGGGGCGGTCATCCCGACTACAAGGTGGCCTATAAGTGGGACGGCGACAGCAACCTAGCCAAACTCACCGTCACCCAAACCCAGGCCAAAGCCGGGGATAAGGGCACTCAAAAGGGCCTGTTTGACCTAAAAATCCCCATCGGGCTGGGCTATGTGGACGGGGATCAGGTGACGGTGCAGCCCATGACTATCCGCATCCACGAGCAGGAGCAGGCCCTCTATTTCCCCCTGACAAAGAAGCCCGACTTCATCAGCTTTGATCTGGGCAACCACTACACCAAGACGGTGAAGCTGGAGTACCCCCTACCGGAACTGGAGGCCCAGCTTCAGCATGATCCCGACCCCATTTCCCGTATTTTCGCCGCCGAGGCGATCGCTCAAAAGGGTGGCCTAGGGGCGGTCAAGGCCCTGGCCAAGGCCCTCACGGACGATCCCTTCTGGGGGGTGCGGGCGGAAGTGACCGAACAGCTCGCCAACCTGAAGCTGGATCAGGCCACCGATGCCCTGCTGGAGGGGTTACTGGACCCCCATGCCAAGGTGCGGCAGGCAGTGGTCAGCGCCCTGGGGCAGATCAAAACCCTCACCAGCTACCAGGCCCTCGCCCAGGTGGTGGAGCAGGGGGATGCCGCCTATGGGGTAGAAGCCGCCGCCGCCCGCGCCCTGGGCAAAGTCGGGGCCACCCGACTGCCAGAAATCCCCCCAGCATCCGACACCTTAGACCTGCTGAAACAGGTACTAGAGACGCGATCGGGCTGGAATGAGATGGTGCGCGCTGCGGCCTTGGCGGGCATCAGCCAGTTCAAAACCTCCGAAGCGGCCCTGGAGCTGATCTTCCCCTACACCGCTCCCACCCAGCCGGATGCCCTGCGCTGGGGGGCGATGCGGGCCCTGGGGGCGATCGCCAGTGGCCAGAGCAAGGCCAATATCCAGCGGATTGTGGAACGGCTGGGGGCGATCGCCCATGAGCCCCAGTTCCGCACCCAGATGAGCGCGATCGGCGCATTGGGGCTGATGGACACCCCCAGCGCGGCGGCGGTGCTGCGGGATCTTGCCGCCCACATTGACGATGGTCGCCTCCGCCGTCGCGCCGAGGAAGCGGCCCAATCGGTGCAAAAGCGGCTAGAGAAGGACGTAGCGGTACAGCAACTCCAGCAGGACTTTGAGGAACTGAAAAAGGCCAATCAGGACCTCAAGAGTCGTCTGGAGGACCTGGAGGCTAAAACCAAGTCAGCCTAAGGGGTCGCTACGCTGGCCCCTGGAGGTCACGGGGGCTTTGGGCACTGGCTAGCACCTGACCCAGGGCCATGGGGAACAGCACGATGGTGTTGTTAGGGCTATTGCCCAGGGCATCTAGGGTTTGCAGTGCCCGTAGCTCCATGGCCATGGGGTTGGTGGCCATGAGGGTGGCGGCTTCGGCGAGGTTGACGGCGGCGAGGCGATCGCCCTCCGCCTTGGTAATGGCGGCCCGCTTCTCCCGCTCCGCCGCCGCCCGCCGGGCCATCACCCGTTTCAAGTCCTCCGGCAGCTCAAAGTCCTGAAGCTGGAGGGAATCCACAGTCAGGCCCCAACTCTGCACCCGCTCATCAATGGCAGTGGCGATGCGCTGCTGAATCCGCTCCCGTTCCGACAACAATTCATCCAGGGTCGAAGCCCCCACCACATCCCGCAAAGCCGCCTGGGTGTACTGGGCAATGGCAAAGCGAAAATCCTGCACGGTGGTGATGGCCAAGCCCGGATCCCGCACCGTGAAAAACAGGGCGCTGTCGATCACCGCTGGGACGTTATCGCGGGTGATGGTCTTCTGCTGGGGGATGTTAACCACCAGGGTGCGGCGATCGATGAAGCGCACATACTCCACCCCCGGCAGCACATAAAAGAGGCCCCCCGCCTTGATGCGGTGGAGCTTCCCTAGGCGCAAAATTACCCCCTGCTCCCACTCCGCCGCCACCCGGACCCCTTGCACCCCCTGGTGCCACAGCAGACTGGCGATCGCCGCCAGGGCCAATTGGGGCGATCGTCGCTGCCAATTCCCAGGGGACACCCCCCACAGGGCCAGGGTGAAGCAGAGAATAACGGGCAGCCAAAACAGCGCGCCGCGAATGGTGCCCCCTAGGGAAACGTGATCTGAGGTGGGCTTCGCGTAAACCT
>JAQCHG010000515.1 GCA_027619675.1 Cyanobacteriota bacterium | reverse complement strand
GGTTGAATCTACCTCGGACGGGGGGAGGGGGGGGCGGTCTTCGGCCAGGGGTTGGGGACAGGTGACCTGGAAGTCTAGGGCTCCCGCCGCCATGGCCACCTGCACGGTACAGCCCTCGGTGAAGGCTTCCTCCAAAATTTTGGTGGCGATGGGGTTTTCCAATTCCTTTTGGATGGCCCGTTTCAGGGGCCGCGCCCCATACACCGGGTCGTAGCCCACCTGGGCGATATGGTCTGTGGCCGCCTCTGACACCGCCAGGGTGATCTTCTGCTGGGCTAGTCGCCGCTCAATGCGCCGCAGTTGAATGGATACAATCTGCCGCAGTTCCGCCTGCTCTAGGGGATGGAACAGGATCAGGTCGTCCACCCGGTTGAGAAATTCGGGGCGGAAGTGGCTTTGCAGGGCCTTGAGCACCCGCTTGCGGATGTCTTCGTAGCGGCTATTGTCGCCGGCGATGTCCATAATGTGGTCGCTGCCGATGTTGCTGGTCATGACCACGATGGTGTTGCGAAAGTCCACCGTGTGGCCTTGGGAGTCGGTGATGCGGCCATCGTCCAGCACTTGCAGCAGGATGTTAAAGACATCGGCGTGGGCCTTTTCCACCTCATCCAGCAGCACTACGGAATAGGGGTGACGGCGCACCGCTTCCGACAGTTGGCCCCCTTCTTCGTAGCCCACATAGCCGGGGGGAGCCCCCACCAGGCGGGCGACGGCGTGTTTTTCCATGTACTCCGACATGTCGATGCGGATCAGGGAATCCTCCGTGTCGAAGAGGAATTCCGCCAGGGCGCGGGCCAGTTCCGTTTTGCCCACCCCAGTGGGTCCCATGAACAGGAAGGAGCCGAGGGGGCGATCGGGGTCGTTCATGCCCGCCCGTGCCCGCCGGATGGCGGCAGAAACGGCGGCTACCGCTTCGTCTTGGCCGATCACCCGCTCGTGCAGGTGGCCCTCCAGTTTCAGCAGCTTTTGCCGCTCTGACTGCATCAGCCGATTGACGGGGATGCCCGTCCATTTGGCGACGATTTCGGCGATGTCCGCCTCTAGCACCTGTTCCCGCAGCAGGGTTTTGCCCTGGGCCTGGATTTCTAAAAGCTGGGCTTCCTGGGCTTCGCGATCGCGCTGCACCGCCTCTAGGCGACCATATTTCAACTGCGCCGCCTTGTTGAGGTCGTAGGCCCGTTCCGCCTGGTCAATCTGCACCCGCAGGTGATCTTCCTCTTCCTTGAGGGCGTTGATGGCGTCGAGGGTGTTTTTCTCGTTTTGCCACTGGCTGTTGAACTGGCTTTGGCGGTTAGAGAGGTCCTGAATTTCTTCGTCGATGCGGCTGAGGCGCTCCTGGGCGGTGCGGTAGGCGGATCCGGAAGACTCGTCTTCGCTTTCCAGGGAAAGCTTTTCCATTTCGAGCTGCATCAGGCGGCGATCGATGGTTTCCAACTCTACGGGTTTGGAGGTAATTTCCATCTTCAACTTGGCGGCGGCTTCGTCCACCAGGTCGATCGCCTTGTCGGGCAAAAAGCGATCGCTGATGTAGCGATCGGACAGCACCGCCGCCGCCACCAGGGCCGAGTCGGCGATTTTCACCCCGTGGTGGACCTCATAGCGCTGCTTTAGCCCCCGCAGGATGGAAATGGCGTCGTCCACGCTGGGCTGACCCACGTACACCTGTTGAAAGCGCCGCTCTAGGGCTGCGTCTTTCTCGATGTGCTTGCGGTATTCGTCTAGGGTGGTGGCCCCGATGCAGCGCAGTTCCCCCCGCGCCAGCATCGGCTTCAGCAGGTTCCCGGCGTCCATGGTGCCTTGGCCCGCCCCGGCCCCCACCACGGTGTGCAATTCGTCGATGAACAGCACCACCTGTCCGTCGGACTCGGTCACCTCCCGCAGCACTGATCGCAGCCGATCTTCAAATTCCCCCCGGTACTTGGCCCCGGCGATCAAGCCGCCGATGTCGAGGGAAATGAGCTGACGGTTTTTCAACGATTCCGGCACGTCACCGTTGATGATGCGCTGGGCCAGGGCTTCAGCGATCGCCGTCTTGCCCACCCCCGGTTCCCCGATGAGAACCGGGTTGTTCTTGGTGCGGCGGGAGAGGACTTGAATCACCCGGCGAATTTCCTCATCCCGGCCAATCACCGGGTCCAGCCGCCCCTCCCGCGCCTGTTCCGTCAGGTCCCGGCCAAACTTCTCCAGTGCCTGGTATTGGGATTCGGGATTTTGGTCCGTCACCGACTGCTTGCCCCGCACCGCCTGGATCGCCATGATCAACTGGGCCGCATCCACCTCAAAGCCCCGCAGCAGGCGGCGACCGATGCGCTCATCCTCCGCGAAGCCCAGCAGCAGATGCTCCACGGAGATGAACTTGTCGTCTAGCACCTGGCGGTTGGCCTCCGCCTTGTCCAACATGCGGTCTAGGCTTTGGCCCAAATACAGGTTGTTGTCCATGGCCGCCCGCACCCGAGGTTGGCGTTTGGCAAAGGTTTCCAGTTCTTGCAGCAACTGCTCAGGGGACAGCCGCGCCTTTTTGAGGATGGTGTGGCCCAGGCCCTCTTCCTGCTCCAGCAGGGCGATCACCACATGCTCCACCTCCATGTACTGGTGTTTAAAGCGCCGCGCCACGGTCTGGGCCTCCACAATGGCGTCCCAGGCTTTGGTTGTGAACTTATCCGGATCGGTGGGCTGCATAGGGGGAGGGCGGCTGGCTTCTTTAGTTTTGTAAATACTGAGTTTTCAGTGTATCAGGCGGGCTGGGGGAGGGGTTTTGGATTTTGGGTTTTGGATTTTGGATTGCCTAGTACACCTCCCCATCTCCCTCCTTCGACTTCGCTCAGGACAGGCATCTCCCCATCTCCCTCTCCCCCCATCTCCCTCTC
>JAQCHG010000514.1 GCA_027619675.1 Cyanobacteriota bacterium | reverse complement strand
CTGCCCCCCGTGTAGCGAACAGCCCTCTATAGGCCATGGCCACGATGAAGCCTTTGCACAGTGTTTGGAGCCCTATGAAATTCACCTCATTTTTAATCGGACTGGTGCTGGGATGTTTGCTGCTGCTTTTGCCCCTCGCCCAAGGGCAGGCCGATGATCTCGCCCCCCTGCGATCGCTGGCGGTTCAGCTCGACGGGCGCAAAAAGCCCCTGGATACGGTAGCCCAAGAAACGGTGGCCAAAATCCACGGGTCTACCACCTATCGCCAAGCCGATGGCACCCAAGCGGATGCCCTCAGCACCTACTTGGCCCTGTGGTTTAACACCCGCAACTGGAATGAAGAACCGTTTGTGCTGGTTAGCTATCGGCCCTTGAAAGCGGCGGTGGGCCTCGATATCGAGCGCAAGCAGTTTACCTTTCAAGAGCTGATGGCCAACCGCGACCTGGCGGCCTTGGTGAGCAGCGCCCACCGGAAGGAGTTGAACGATGCCACCCTCAGCCGCAACGAGCGGGAGGCGTTAACGGTGGAAAGTCGCCTGAATTTGCTGTACCAGGCGGTGGGCGATCGCCAGTTGCCCATCGTGCCCCATCCCGACGATGGCAAAGGCACCTGGGTGGGGCTAGCCGGGGCTACCAAGCTGTACAGCCCTGAGCAGGCCGCGCCGTTAATGGCAACCTTTGCCATGATGCAGCAGACCCTATTGCAGGGCGGCCTCACCCACCTGCCCCTCGTGGCTTCCCTGGGGCAGCAGCTTCAGACCGATTTGCAGCAGCTCAGTCCCGAGGTTTATCCCACCCCTGGGGTGATGGCGCGGGAGGTGCATTTCAACCACTTCCACCCCTTTGCTAAGGCGTGGCACCTATACGCGATCGCCTTTGGGGTGCTGCTAGCCAGCCTTTGGATCCAGCGCTGGCCCCTGTACTGGCCCGCCATGGGGCTGTTCACCAGCGGCATTGCAGTACAGACCTACGGCTTCTTTTTGCGGATGCAAATTGCCGATCGCCCCCCCGTCACCAACATGTATGAATCCGTGGTGTGGGTAGGGTTTGGCATTATGGCGATCGCCCTGCTGCTAGAAGCCTTTGCCCGCAAGCGCTTTTACCTGCTGGCGGCGGCTCCCTTGGCGGTGGTGTGCCTGGTGCTGGCGGACAGCCTGCCCGCCGTCCTCGACCCCAGCATTGCCCCCCTCGTCCCCGTCCTGCGGGATAACTTTTGGCTGAGCATCCACGTCCCCACCATCACCCTCAGCTATGCCAGTTTTGCCCTCGCCCTGGGGGTTGGCCACGTGGCCCTGTTCAATTACCTGTTAACACCCCAAGCCCACCGCCGCATTAAAACCCTGTCGCAACTGAACTATCGCGTCTTGCAGGTCGGCGTTTTGCTCCTGACGGCAGGGATCATTTTGGGGGGCATTTGGGCGCACTTTTCCTGGGGCCGCTTCTGGGGCTGGGATCCCAAAGAAACCTGGGCGCTGATTGCCCTGCTGTGCTACCTGGCCCCCCTCCACGGTCGCCTCGTGGGCTGGATTGGCGACTTTGGCATCCATGTGGCCAGCATTGTTTCCTTCAACGCGGTACTGATGGCCTGGTATGGGGTGAATTTTGTGTTGGGGACGGGTCTCCACAGCTATGGCTTTGGCACCGGGGGGTCGGAATGGTTAATCGCCAGCGTCGTCGGCACCGATTTGCTGTTGGTGGTGGTGACCGCCGCCCGCCATTACGGGTGGTTAAAGCGCCCTAGCAGCTTTGTCACTCCCGACCCCCTCAGCAATGAAGGGGCTTAAGGACCCTGCTGCACCACCCTGTCAGCCCCTAGCCAGAGGATCAGAGCAGGCACGGTAACGGTTCCCCAGCCAGGCATTCACCCTCAATCAATGACACACCCTCGGTCCTGGGGAACCGCCGTCTACGTCTAGAACCAAATCTAGAACCAACCACCTAAGGGGAGATAACCACCATGAATCGACGTGAATTTATGACTTGGATCGGCGTAGGGGCTTTGGCCACCTCCCTGCCCGTGGCGATCGCGGCCTGTCAGTCTGATACCGCCGAAGCACCATCAACGACCCCAGCGGAACCCGCTGCGGCACGGGATGACGGGTTTGCCGCGATCGGCACCGTTGCGGAACTGGATCAGGCAGGCTTCCTGGCCAGCAGCAACTTCCAAGGCACCCAGGTCATCGTGGCCCGCGATCCCGCCAATGCTGACGCCGTGATTGCCGTGGATTCCCTCTGCACCCACCAGGGCTGCACCGTGGACTGGGAAGGGGGCGCATTCGCCTGTCCTTGCCACGGCTCTAGCTTTAACCCCGACGGCACGGTGGCCGCAGGCCCCGCCAGCAGCCCGCTCCCCGTCTACGAAGCCAAAATTGAGGATGACCAAGTACTGGTCAAGGTTTAAGGTCAGGGTTCAGACAAGGGGTTAGGCGGGAAGAAACTCAAGCTTGGCACCCCTTTCGGGCCGCGCATAAAAAACAACGAAATTGTCATTGACAATCAATATTGTCATGGTTAGCATGGGGCCATGAGCAGCCCATTGCAGCAGATTGCCCAGGTTAACCCCGAGTGGGATTTGGATGCATTGGTGGATACCGCCAATGACCTCCTGCCCCAGTTTTTGCCCGATCTGGGTGACCCCCAGAGGCGATCGCCGGAAACGGTGAACCCCCGATTGGTGCGGTACTACACCACCCAGGGGGTGATCGATCGCCCCCTACGGCAAGGGCGAGAAGCTCGGTACACCTATCGCCATCTGCTACAGCTCTTGGTGGTGCGGCGACTGTTGCCCGAAGGCTATAGCACCACGGCAATTCAGCCCATCGCCGCCAAACCCAACGGCGATCTCGAAGCCCTCCTCCAGGGGGGGGTTCAGC
>JAQCHG010000513.1 GCA_027619675.1 Cyanobacteriota bacterium | reverse complement strand
ATCGCCCCATGCCCAGGGCATAGGCACTTTTCTTGAGGGTACTGGGCACCGCTCGCAGGGCCGTTCTAGAGGCGGTAATCAGCAGTGGCAGCACCACCAAGGTCATGACCAATGCCCCAGAAATCAAGGTGCGCCCCCCGGTTAGCCAGCCCAAGCTCTGTACAAACAGTGCCAGTCCCAATAGGCCATACAAGATGCCAGGGATGGCCGTGGCGTTGGTGATATTTACCTCCACCCACCAACTCCAGCGACTCTCGCGGTTGTATTCCTCTAAATAAATGGCTGCGCCCAGGGCCAAGGGCACGGACAACAGGGTGGTCAACCCCAGCAACCACAGCGTCCCCGCCAGCCCCGCCAGCGCCCCTGCTGCTTCGGGTTTGCGGGAACTAAAGCTGGTTAGAAACTGCCAGTCTAGTTCCGGTAGACCACTCCGGAAGGTGACCAGGACCAGCAGCAAAAGGCACAATGGTCCGGCTAAGGCCGCTGCCAAGCCCAGCCCATGAAACAGGCGATCGCCCCACTGCCGTCGCGATGGGTGGTGGCGAAATTCGGCAAGGGACAGATCTAGCCTTGTCTGCTGTTCCAACCGCAGGGTTTCCACTGGCAGCGCAGCTTGGGGACGATCCTGCCCCTCTAGACGCTGGCGATAGCGGTGAATTAGGGTACTGCCTAGGCTGTTTAAGGTTAGGGTGAGCAGAAATAAGGTCATCCCCACCGTAAAGATGGTGTGGAACAGTAGACTATCGGTCGCCACGCTACCCAAACTCACCTGAACGATGAAAGCGGTCATGGACTCCACAGGTTCCAAGGGGTTGAGGGTGAGGCGGGGCAGTTGTCCTGCTGCCACCGCTGCAATCATGGTTTCCCCAGGGCACGGGAGGCGGCTAGCATTGAGGCGGCCATAATGCCCGGTAGGGCTGCGGGTAATAGCAGCTGGGTAATCAATTCTTGGCGGTTGAAGCTGCAAGCATAGGCGGCCTGTCGCTGCACCTGAGGAACGGCCCGCAGGGCATCTTCACTAAGGCCCGCCACGATAGGAATGATCAGCAGCCCCGTAACTAGTCCGGCGCTGAGGCTATTGAACACCGCTAACTGAGGTAAAAGGCGCTGTAGTTGGGGGGTGACAAACAGCAGAGCAAAGTAGCCGTAGGCAATGGTGGGAATACCTGCCAGGGTAGCCAGGAGGGGGCGCACGATTTGCTGAATCCAACCAGGGGCGTACTCACTGAGATAGATGGCTGCCAGTACCCCTAGGGGGAGAGCCACCGCTAGGGCGATCGCGCTGATAATCAGGGTGGCACTCAGCAGCACACTGATCCCGTACTGCTGGCTGGAAAATAGCGGGGTCCAGCGGGTATCGCTGAGGAAGCTGACCCAGGACACCTGGCGAAAAAACAGCCAGGACTGATAAGCGAACACCACGGTAATGGTGCCAACGATGACAATGGGAATCGCCCCCGAGATCGCGAGAACGACTGCCATTAACCGCTCTAACCAGAGGCGAGGGGGGGACGTTGATTCGTGTTTAAAGGGTACGGATGGCTCAGGGATAGTGGTGGAGAGAGTCATGGCACAGGCATAGATGGATGCTGGCGTTGCCCCTGAAACCTGTTTTTTATCCCCCACACCTTAGGAGCTAGATATAAACCCCACACTAACGCCACAATAAGGGCAATTTAAGAAGTTTCCTGCCCCTAGGGCGCGTTAGGCAATCTCTGAGAAAGCAATTACCTGCTCAGAATGTTGGGGCTCGTACCTCGACGCCAACCTGCGGCGGTGTATTCATAAGGAACTTTAGTTACCAGCGCAACCAAAACCCGTCAATTTTTTTTGGGTGAAGTCCCAGAAGGACACCTCATGGCCTTGGGACCGCAGCCGCAGGTGCTGCCCTGGGGTGACCTCGCCGATGGCGGCGCAGGTAATTTCCGCCGAGGCAAAGTGATCGGTGAGGGCGGGCACCTGTTCTGGCGGCACGCTGAGCAAAAAGCCATAGCTCGGGAAACTCAGCATCCAGGTATCAAAGGCCAGGGTGGTGGGGCGAGGGATGGCATCCAGATCCAGCACCGCCCCGACACCGGAGGTTTCTAGCAGCATTAGGGTGGTGCCCAGAATTCCCCCCATGCTCACGTCCTTCCCAGCTTTGCAGAGGCCCGAGGCCGCCAGTTGGGGCAGCAGGGCCAGTTGTCGCCGCAGCAGGGCCGGGTCCGCCTGGGTGGCCGCATCCCAGAAGGGATAGCGGGGGTGGGGTTTGCCCGCCAGGTTCACCGCCAGCACCAACACCTCCCCCGGCTGGGCGTCAAAGCTGGTGATCAGGTGGCGCGATCGCCCCAAAATCGCCACCGATAGGGCTTGATAGGGGCTGTGGTGGTTGCTGTGGCCGCCAACAATGGGCACGTCAAACACCTGGGAAGCGGCCCGCATCCCGGCCCAGAGCTCGGCGCTGTGGTCGGGGTCATCGCTCCATAGGGCATCCACCACGGCAATGGGGCGACCGCCCATGGCGTAGATGTCGCTGACGTTTACCAGCACACTGCACCAGCCCGCAAACCACGGGTCTTCCTGCACGAGGGTGGGCCACATACCCTCCGCCGCCAGCAGCAGATAGCCCTCCCCATCGGGGATAGCGGCGCAATCGTCCCCCAGTCGCACCGCCTCCACCCAGCCGCCCCGACTGACGTAAGCCCCCAGTCGGGCAGCGGCGGTTTGAATATCGCGCTTGTGCAAAATCCCCAGGGCTTGCTGCCACTGGGGGAGCCAGTCCGCCAGCATTTAGGACACCTGCAACGACGCCTGGGTCAGGGCGAGGCGGGGTTCATCACCAGGGGGATAAAAGTCCAAATCCGCCTCCATCAGGTGATGGGGGCGATCGCAAATG
>JAQCHG010000512.1 GCA_027619675.1 Cyanobacteriota bacterium | reverse complement strand
AGCGGTTTCGGGAGCATTATCGGGCGGTGGACGTGCTGCTGGTGGACGACATTCAGTTTATTGAGGGCAAGGAATACACCCAGGAAGAGTTTTTCCACACCTTTAACACTCTGCATGAGGCGGGCAAACAAATTGTGATCGCCTCCGATCGCCCCCCCAACCAAATTCCTCGGCTGCAAGAACGGCTCTGTTCCCGCTTTTCCATGGGGCTGATTGCCGACATCCAACCGCCGGACTTTGAAACCCGGATGGCGATTTTGCAAAAGAAGGCGGAATACGAAAATGTACGCCTGCCTCGGGATGTGATCGAGTACATTGCCTCTACCTACACCTCCAACATTCGAGAGTTGGAAGGGGCACTGATTCGGGCGATCGCCTACACCTCCATTTCTGGCCTACCGATGACGGTGGACAACCTCACCCCCGTCCTCAACCAGCCCATGGAAAAGGCGGATGTCTCCCCCAGTGACGTGATTGAAACGGTGTCAGACGCCTTTAAGGTCAGCGTCGAGGACCTTAAAAGCAACTCCCGCCGCCGGGAAATTAGCCTCGCCCGCCAAGTCGGCATGTACCTGATGCGTCAGCATACCGACTTGAGCCTGCCAAAAATTGGCGAAGTCTTTGGCGGCAAGGACCACACCACGGTGATGTACAGTTGCGAAAAAATCACCAAGCAACTGAAAAAAGATCTGGATTTGGCGCAGACGGTGCGACGATTGAGCGATCGCATCAACCTCGCCAGCCAAAACTAACCCTCCCCCTATCTCCTCGCTAAAAGAGGACACCCCCCCAGCCCTGACCGCGAGGGGGGCATTTAACCTGAGCATCGCCACCCCAAAAACGCTTTTGACTCTTGAGCCACAGCGGTTTGAGGGAATCCGCCATGGCCATGGACAATGCCCCCCAGAACTGGCTCAGCCCTGTCCCGCATCCTGGGCGTTCCCCCAGAGTCAGGGTCGTCAATCCCCTACGGACTGACACAAAATGCTGCCAAATTCTCGGTCTTCCGTTAGGACCCGAGGTTCAGCCCCTTGCCCCAACGGAACGCCCAGGATGCCGGAGCGTTTTGCGTAAGTTCTAGGTGTTGGAAGCGTCAGTCCTGCCAGCGTATTGGGGCAGGATCGGGTGGGTTGATGGGTTGACGCTACTTCTGCCCCGCAGCCCCTGGCAGAACGTAAAGTTTTGTAATTTTTTACGCCTGGAAACTTGTGGAAAACTGGGCTCCCTTTGTGGAAAACCCACACTTATCCTTGGGAAAGTTTCAGGCCCAATGGGGAAAAAGATACCGCCCCCCAAGCCTTGGGGATAACTCCCTCTGTTCTCCCCAGTTTTTCCACAAGCCTGTTGAGGGGTAAGGCCCTTCATGACAAGCGATCCCGCCATTCTCCACAGATTTCACACCCCCTACTACGACTTCTATAAGAGAAATTCTTAGATCAAAGAGGTTCGGAACCCATCCCTAACCCAAGGTCCAAAACCAGGGTGATACGATTGGCATCCAGTAACCCCCTATGCAGGCTACCCGTTGAGCCTTCTCCTTTGATTGAGTGCTGTTATGAAATTTGTTTGTCCCCAAAGCGACCTCAATACGCACCTCTCCCTCGTCAGTCGAGCCGTTCCCGCGCGCCCCAGCAAGCCGGTTCTGAGCAACGTGCTGATGAAGGCGGATTTGGAAGAACAGCAGATCACCCTGATTGGCTTTGACGAAACCTTGGGCATTCAAACCGCTTTCCTAGCGGCGGTGGAAATCCCCGGTGAGCTGACCCTGCCGGCCAAACTGCTGGAGAATATCATCTCCCGCTTGCCCTCCGAAGACTTGTTGGTGGAAGAGGCGGAAGCTGATGCCGCCATTACCCTGACCTGTTCTTCTGGTCAGTATCAGGTGCGGGGTCTCAGTGCCGAAGACTACCCCAGCCTGCCCCTGGTGGAAGAAGGGCAAGCGGCACAGCTCTCCGCAGAAGCCCTGCTGGAAGGATTGCGGGGGGCGTTGTTTGCCACCAGCGCCGATGAAACCAAACAAGTCCTGACGGGGGTTCACCTGCTCACGGAAGCGGATCTGCTGGAATTTGCCGCCACTGATGGTCACCGTCTCGCGGTGGTGCAAACCAGTGATGAGACGAAAGCGCCAGATGCACCAGAGACCACGGCCATGGACGTGACTTTGCCCGCTAAAGCCCTGCGGGAACTGGAAAAAATGTTGCAGAGCTACAGCTCGACGGAACCTGTGGCCCTTCGCTTCGATCGCACCCAGGTGATATTTGAGTTGGGCAACCAGCGCCTCACCACCCGCTTGCTAGAAGGTCAATACCCCAACTATCGTCAGTTGGTGCCCAAGCAATTTGAGCGCCAAGCCACGGTCGATCGCAAAGCCCTCATGTCTGCGCTGGAGCGAATTGCGGTGCTGGCGGACCAAAAAAACAACATCGTTAAGCTCTCGATGGATGCGGATGAGTCCATTGTGGCCATCTCGGTCGAAGCCCAAGAGGTGGGCAGTGGCCGGGAGGTAGTACCCGCCCAAATCAGCGGCGACTCGCTGGATATTGCCTTCAATGTTCGTTATTTGCTCGATGGCCTCAAAGCCCTGGGCAGCAATGAGGTGCAGCTCCAATTCAACACGGCCACTAGCCCCTCGGTGCTGACGCCCTTGGGCAAGCTGCAAATGACCTACCTGGTCATGCCGGTCCAAATTAGGTCGTGACCTTTGAGTGTAGAAGTCGAAACACTCGATTAGTTCTAGTTCCAACTTATTTTGTGTCGGCTTCCTTGTGCAAGGGTCTTCTGGCATTTAACGATAAAGCAAGCATAGGTACAATTTGCCCCTGACAAATTGTACTTTTCTGGCCATAAGTACAATTTGGGGCTGATCCACTGCCTGGG
>JAQCHG010000511.1 GCA_027619675.1 Cyanobacteriota bacterium | reverse complement strand
AAGGGGCGGCGTCCGCAACGTCAACCCCTTTTGTTGCGCCTGCACCGTTTGCAGTTGAATCACCTCTTCAATCACCCGGCGGGCATCCAGGGTTTCCACATACAGTTCCAGGGTGCCGGACTCAATTTTGGCAATGTCGAGGATGTCGTTGATCACCTCCAACAGGTGAATGGCCGCCTGATCGGCCCGGTCAAGAAATTCTTGCTTCTCCTCCTCGCTGTCGCAGCAGTCATCCCGCACGAGGCGAATGCAGCCAATGATGGCGTTGAGGGGGGTGCGGAGTTCGTGGGAGGTGTTGGCCAAAAATTCACTCTTGAGCTGGTTGGCCATCTGGGCCTCTTGCCAAGCATGTTGCAGCTCCCGTGCCCGCTGCTCAATCCGCCGCAACATGCGGTTTAGCACTTTGGCTAAGTGGTTTAACTCCCACACCCGGAAGTTTTGGGGCACCTCCTTAAACTCCGAGAGATCCTGCACATCCTGGGCGTAGTCACACAGGCGCTCCATGGGTTGCGAGAGGCGGCGGGCCAGGTACAGCACCAAGATCATCTGGGCCGCCAGCAAGCCTAGGGTAAAGACCAACAGCACTTGGCGAATGTCTTCTAACCCGTGCAGGGCGTGATCGATGGGGGTAACCGCAAGGACGGTCCAGACTTCGGTTTGACCGGCAGCGAGGGTGACCTCCAAGGGGGCAAATCCCGCTAACCATTCCTGGGCTGTGGTATTTTCCACAAATTGGAACAGATGCAGGGTGGCGCTATCGCCGCTCTGGGCGCGGCGGACGATGACATCCAGGCGATCGCTCCCCGGTAGGGTTTGAATCGAGCGCCCCACCCATTGGGGATCGGGATGGAGCCGTACAATGCCATCTGCATCAATGAGCACCGTATCCCCCACCAGGGATCTGGCCCCGGTATTTTGCAACTGCTGAAGATGGGCCTGCATGCTGACGGTATAGCGCAGATCGCCGTCGGGACTGTAAACCGGCGCGGCAATCACCGTCTCCACCGCCGTGCGGTTGGGATGCGGCGAGGCCGTGGGGGGAACCGTAGGCCGAGCTAACGCCGTCAAATAAAACTCAGGCGGCCCCGCTTCAGGATCAGGCGTCTCTGCCGACTGGAGCCAGGGCAACTGGCTGAAGGGCACCGTTAGGGGGGCTGGGCAACTGGTGAACACGGGGGGACCGAGGGGATCGGCATCCACCTGGACACAGGCGTCGGCTAAGGGTACCTGGGTCACAAACTGGCGCACTTGGGCCGCGATCGCGTCAACATCCCCCTGCTGGAGGGCCGTGGTTTGGCTCAGGGTCTGGAGGTTACTTTGCAGCAGTTGCAGATTTTGGCCAAGCAAGTCCCCTTTGCGCACGGCGCTGCTGCTGAGATTTTGGCGGGCGGTTTCCAGCAGGCTGGTGCGGCCTTTACGTAGGGTGACGTACTGGCCAATCAGCAAAATGGGCACCCCCAGCAGGAGCAACCGGACGATCAGGAGACGGCGAAACGATCGCGGACGGAAAGAAAACATAGGGACGGCAAGCCTGATAGGGCACTCATCTGCCGTGGGGCGGCGGCACCATAAACAACCTGGACCCAGCGTCATCTAGCAGAATACACTCGGCATCTGATGACGCATTTTCTCCATGATAGGTGCCAGATGCGGCGGCTTTGGCCCAGTTTTTGGGCGGATTGGGTGTGACCGCGTTGGTCCTGAAGGCTACTCCCTGCCCCCTGACCTTAGCTGCCGCTAGGGGTGACGGTGGGTTCAGCTTGGGTGTAGGGCTGTAGCACGGCGGCGATCGCGGGCATGGCGGCGGCCACATCGGGCTGAATGGAATCGCGAAACTTTTGATACACCGATCGCACCACACTGTTGGCCCCCTGGGCCTTGCGATCGGTAATGGTGAGGAGGGTGTCGGCGGCGCGATCGCGGTGTTGATCCACATAGGCGACGGGATCCCCAGCGGCTTCCCCTTCAACCCACAGGGGTTCTAGGGCCGTCAACGCATCGGGCAAGAGGCGACCCACGACCCCCGGCAGGTAGTCAGATCCCAGCCCCTTCACCACCCGATAGGCCCCTTTCAATGCCAAGCCGGAAACCCCTTTCTTGGCCGCCACCTGGGCGTCGATGAGGTGCAGCACATCCGCCACCAGTTGCGACTTCAGGGCGGGGGTCTGGCTCAGTTCACTTAGTTTCACAACCACACACATTCACCGATAGATCTTCCCCAGTGTGCCTTTCACCTTGGGGAAACTAACTGGGTAAGGATGGACAGACCTAGACGGCCTTGGGCAGCCAACGGGGGGTGAGGGGCTGGGCCAAGGGCAGATGGTCTGGCTTGGTTTGGCGGAAGCTTTGGTAATAGTCCTTGTGGGCTTCGTTGTAGAGGGTGCGGAGCTGGACGATGGGATCGTCGTGGTGATCGACCCGCAGGTCTAGGTGGGGATAGGGGGTCCGATCCATCACGTAAAGGGCGGCGGACTGACGGCCCCGCTTGTCGCCCCCAGCGGCATCCCCGGCCTCTAGGGCTCGCACCAGGCGATCGCCCAAGGGCAGATCCGGGTCCGCGCCATAGGCGGCGGCCATGGCCGCCAACACCTGGGGATCTGCCAGCATGTTGCCCGCCACCGAGAACCCGGCAAAGGTGCGGTGCCCGGCCCAGTCTTCGCAGTCGGCCCCCGTCCAGGCGGCGGCGTGGCCATGGTGATCCACCAAGTGGACTTGGCGCTGCTGGCGATCGCTGTCGTGGTGCAGCAGCATGTCTAGCACCGCCTGGGCAGAGTCGGGGCTAAAGACACTTTCCGTGGCGCGGCGACTTTCCAGCAATTCCAGCCCCCAAAACCCCAGCAGGGGATTGGTTTGGGCCTGGGTGGCGATCGCCCCCACC
>JAQCHG010000510.1 GCA_027619675.1 Cyanobacteriota bacterium | reverse complement strand
ATGATTTCATCCACCAACCGGAGTAGGTAGGCGCGCACCTGGGGATTGGCTGGGTCAAAGAAGGGTTTGGTTTGCCCCAGCGGAATGGGGCGGCCCTGATTGTCATAGGCGGCCCAATCGGGTTGCCCATTCAAAACCGGGCCTAAATAGTCATTGGGCTGGTTGAGGAGAGCATTGTGCAGTTGATTACCCGCCGCAAACACCCACAGCCAAGCATGGACTTCCATCTCTCGCTCATGGGCCAGTTCGATCGCCACTTCGAGGGGATCCCAACGGCGGGTGAGGGGGTTTTGGGCGGGGGCAATGCGGCTGGGATAAATCGGGTAGCTGGCATTGACCGTTTCGAGAAACACGGTGTTGATGCCCGCTGCCGCCAGCTCATCAAAGATTACCGCCATTTGCTGCCGTGAGCCCGCCCGCACAATGGTGCCGCGATCGAGCCAGATCGCCCGAATCTCTGGCTGCCCCTGGGGACGATCTAGGGGGAAGTTTTGCCATAGGCTTTGACGGGTGGCTAACCAGCGCGATCGCGCTTCTCCGTAAGCCTGCTGCTCGATGAGCTGGGGCCAATCATCATACAGTTGTCGCGCGGATTGCAAAATCGGGTCTAGGGCAGCGGGCCGGGAGGCAATCGCACTGGGTAGCTCTGGGGGGAGGGCGGTAGCCTCAGCAGCGATCAAGGCACTTTCGAAGCGGCCCATTAAATGTTCCAGCTCTTGCCGCATGGCGATCGCTTGGTAAGCGCGAATGGGGGCATTACCGGGCGCAATATTCAACCCTGAGGGCGCAATTTGTTCGGCAGGATCATTAAAGTCAGTGGGTAACCCATTGCCCCCCTCCCTCGGCACGATCAAGGTATTGGCTTGGGCCAGCGGCACAGGAGCAGCGGTGGCCTCGACTGACAGTAAGGCTTCTGGGGACAGCGGGGTGGCCTGGGCTGCCGCTGCTGGCACCACCATTACCGCCCCCGAGACCAGGAGCCAACCCGTGATTGTGGATCCAATGCGCTGCAACATACACAAACCGTAAACAGAACAATGCGCCATGCTGCCCTAGGGGAAAGGTGAGGGCGTGGCTTTCTGACCCTACATCCCTAGCCAGGGTAATTCCCTGAGAAATGAAATATTAAACCGCTGCTCGGACCGGAATTTGCCTCGCTCACCCACCGGTGAAATCGGCTTGGTGATACTAGCACCTCGCCCCATTCCGCCCCCCCAAGAGACCCCTGAAAGCCCCCTAGGAGAACCCAAGGAAATATCCATTGGCGCTTCTGGGGACCGTGTTAAGGCTGGACAGAGGCGTTATTGTAGGGAGCTAATGGCCTTGGTCACGCCCATGCCCCAACCCCGCAATCTCCAGCTCTTTCGTCCACCCCCAGCGCCTTCCCAAGGGCGATCGCCCCAGACTGCGCTCCTGCAAACCCTGGTAGAGTTTTCCCAACAGCTCGATGGCCTCACCATTCGAACCGTGAGACGGCGCATTCAGCAGCATCACCTGCCCAGCATCGCGGCGGAAATGGTGTATAACACGCTCTTGACTTTGGTGGCGGGGGGATTGTTAGTGGCAACGGCGATCGCCTGGCTGGCAACCCAACCCGCCCCCTGGTCGCTGCTGGCCCAAGGCTCCCTCGCCCAAATTTTCAACCAATGGGGACTGTTGCCGACGGCAGACCCGATCGGACAACGAACCTTGCTGCTGGGGCTGGGAGCCATCCTGGGACTCTGGGGAGCAATGGGGGTAACCCAGACGATGATGCCTTCGATACCATTCACGGCAACCGTCCCCGACCGTTTTGGGCAACCCAAATGGTATCCCTAGGATTAATGGGCTGTGGGCTGCTCCTGGGGAACGGGGTGGCTCCCCTGCTCAGCAACCATCACCAGTTCACCAATCGCCTAGGGGGACAGGAGTCTACCCTGTGGGTCTTAGCGGCCTTGGCCCTCTGGCAGCTTTTGGGGGGCGCTTTAGCCCTAATTTTGATGACGCTGGTTGTTGCGGGTCTCTATCGCTGGGTGCCCCATCGCTGGCGACCGGGCACCCCCTGCTTGCCGGGGGCAGTTATCGTTGCCCTCTGTTGGGGCTTGGTGTCGCTGGGTCTCTGGACGGGGCACCAAGCTTTGGTGCCGACGGCCACCGGCTATGGCCTGATCATCCGTAGCTTGCTCTTTCTACTATGGCTGTATCTGGGGGCCCTACTGTTGCTGGTGGGGGCACAGCTTAATGTCACGGTGGGCAAGCGGTTACAGCGGTTGTCGTTGCACCCCCATCACCGTTCTCAGCAAGTGCTCCCCCCCACCTTTGAATCGTTTACGATTCGCCGCCGCGACCCCTATCGGTAATCACGCTTTGGCTGCCCTACCCCGTTTGGCATACCCTTTTGAAGGACGAAATCAGGACCATTCGGGATGAAACGGCAATACACCATTAACGCGATTATCTATATTGTGGCGACCTTGGGGGCCAACTATACCGCCGCCTGGTTCATCCCCTTTCCAATCTTCGGCCAAGTGGCCGTGGGTACCTTTATCTTCGGGGTGACCTTTACCCAGCGGGATCGCCTCCATGGGGCCGGACGCAAGTGGGTCTATGGCACCATTGCCGTGGCTGCCCTCGCCAATGTGTTGATGAGCGCGGTTTGGCAAGTGCCATTGCGCATTATTCTGGCCAGCTTCTTGGCGATCGTCCTGGCTGAGACCGCAGATACCGAGATTTATCAAAAGCTGATGCGCTACCCCTGGTTAATGCGGGTGGCGGGCAGCAATGCCGTTTCGATTCCCCTCGATACCTTGCTCTTTACCCTAGTGGCCTTTGCGGGGGTGCTGCCCCTCTGGGAAATCATTTCCCTACTGTTTGGGGAAACGGTGACTAAATTTACAATTGGGGCGATCGCGGC
>JAQCHG010000509.1 GCA_027619675.1 Cyanobacteriota bacterium | reverse complement strand
CCCCAGCCGCCCCCGCCGCGATCGCCCCCGTCAGTCGGGCCACCGTCCTTGCCGCCCTAGAGGCCCTGCTCCCCTTAATTGAGCAGGTTGAGCAGGAAGGTAAGACCAGTGAGACTCCTTACCAGGTCCAGGTGGCGAGGCTGGCCCAGCGCCAAGGGGACTTGGTCGCCGCCCTCGATCGCTCGGATCTGCGGGTGGCGGTGGTGGGTGCCCCCGGTACGGGTAAAACCACCCTGGTGCAGCACCTACAACCGACAACCCTAGGGGAGCAGGCCCTGCTCATCACCGAGGTCAATCGGCCCGCCAGCAGCCCCGATGACTCCTCAGCAGCAACGGATTGGGCTGCCGCGATCGCCGATCAGGACGCACTCATTTATTTAGTGACAGAAGATTTAACCGCCTCCGCCCAAGGGGATCTCCTCACCTTGGCCACGGCGGGGCACACCCTTGTTCTCGTGCTGAATAAGCAAGACCATTACCAGCCCGAACATCGGGCTACGGTGCTGGCCAACCTACAGCAGCGGGTTCAGTCGCTACCGGGCACGGTGGAGGTGGTGGCGATCGCCGCTGCCCCCAACCCCATCAAGGTGCGGACCCACCAAGCCGACGGCACCCACCAAGAGCGCTGGGAAACCCCGGATCCCGACCTAGACCATTTGCAGCCGATTGTGCAGCGGTGGCGGCAGACCCAGCCCCATCTGGTTACCCAAACGGTGCAGCGCCAGGGCCAATACCTCCGCCAGGACATTCAGCGGGCGCTGAACCAACTGCGCCGCGATCGCGCCCGGCCCCTGGTGGAAACCCTGCAATGGACCGCCGCTGCCACCGCCCTGGCCAGTCCCCTACCCAGCTTGGATTTGTTGGCGGCGGTGGCCATTAATGGCCAACTGGTGATGGATCTGGGCCGCATCTACGGGCAACCCCTGACCCTCGACCAGGCCAAAGTGGCGGCGGCGGAACTGGCGGGGCTGGTGGTGAAACTGGGGCTGGTGGAAGCCTCTACCCAGGTGTTGACCACCGCCCTAAAAAGCCATGCCGCTACCTATCTCGTGGGCGGGGTTGTGCAAGGGCTCAGCGCCGCCTACCTCACCCATGTGGTGGGGGAAAGCCTGATGGATTGCCTAGAAGCCCGTGCCCTACGGGGGGACACCACCACCGCCCTCTGCCCCCAGACTTTGGCCCAGGCGGTACAGGCCCTGATGCAGCGCACCCAGCAAACGGATTTTGCCAAAGCCTTAGTCCAGCAGGGCCTCCAACGGTTTCAAGCCACCGTTAAGGGGGGTGAGTTGGCCCTAGCCAGCGGGGAAACTGCCGCGATCGCCCCCGCTGGCGATGGGCCTTGAGTGCTAATCCCGGAGCGATTTCTCCCCTATGGCCTCTGATGCCTCCACGGCCAATCTGTTGCAGCGGGTGCGCCGCAGCCTCCGGGAAACCCTACAGCGGCAGCGCACCCCCCTAGGGGATGCCCCGACCGCCAAGGTTCAGGTGGAAACCCTCACCGCCCTAGAGGCCCGCCTTGCCAACCCCGTCCTGCGGATTGCCGTCTTCGGGTTGGTGAGTCGCGGCAAATCAGCGGTGATCAATGCCCTGCTGGGGGAAGCGGTGCTGCCCACTGGGCCGCTCCATGGGGTGACCCGGTGGCCGCGATCGGTGTACTGGCGACCCGCCGTGGAGGCGGTCCACGACCCGCTGGAGTTGCCCCAAATTGAGCTGATCGACACCCCAGGGCTAGATGAGGTGGATGGGGAAGCCCGCAGCGCCATGGCCCAGGAGGTGGCCCACCAGGCAGACTTGATTCTGTTTGTGGTGGCGGGGGACATCACCCGTACGGAATACCAGGCCCTGGTGGATCTGCAAGCGGCCCGCAAGCCTTTGGTGCTGGTGTTTAACAAAATTGACCTCTACCCCGACACCGATCGCCAGTCCATCTACGACGCCCTCATGGCCCTGTGGCGAGAAACGGCCCCGACCGGCGATCGCGCCCTCTCGGTGGATGACATTGTCATGGTGGCCGCTGCCCCCACCCCGGTGCAGGTGCGGGTGGAATGGCCCGATGGCCGCATCACAGAGGAATGGGAAACCCCACCCCCGGCGGTGGCCCCGTTGAAAAAGGCCCTGATCACCCTGGCCCGCCAGGATGGCACCGCCCTGATTGCCCTCAATGTGCTGCGGGAGGCGGATGGTCTAGAGACGGACTGGGCTAAGCGGGCGATCGCCACCCACCAGGAGGCAGCGGAGGCCCTGATCTGGCGCTTTGCCCAGTACAAGGCCCTAGCGGTGGCCTTTAATCCCATCGCGGTGCTGGATCTGTTGGGGGGCTTGGGGGCCGATTTGGCCATGATTCGAGCCCTGGCCAAACTCTATGGCCTGCCCATCACCCGCCATGAAGCCCGCAAACTGTGGCGGGCGATCGCCCAGAGCAGCGGCACCCTCCTGCTGGGGGAATTGGGCACAGGGCTGCTGTTGGGTACCGGTAAAACCGCCGCCGCCGCCTGGAGCGTGGTGGACAGTGCTGGCGGCCTCACCGTCCTCCTCAGCGCCATGGCAGCCCAAGCGGGGGCCGCAGGCTACGGCACCTATGCCGTGGGCAAAGCGACCCAAGTGTATTTAGAACGGGGCTGCACCTGGGGACCCCAAGGGGCGAAGTCCGTGATGCAGGAAATTCTCAGCCAGATTGATCAAGATTCCACCGTGGCAAGGCTCCGGCGGGAAATTGAAGCAGAGCTAGGGGCTGAGCACACTTGATTGCGGACCCTACCGCTAGTGGGTCAGTTGACTTGAACGTCGCCATTCTCGAAACGCTGCTGAATCCTTAACCACAGTGATGATTGCCATTACTGACAAGGGCAAACTGCCCTGCTCGTGGGTTTCGCTCTGCTCTACCCACGCTACGCCCAATCCTTTC